>JACCTQ010000362.1 GCA_013812265.1 Actinomycetota bacterium | reverse complement strand
CGCTTCCGGGACGGGGCGACGTACGACCCGAGCACCAACAGCTGGACGCGTCTCCCTCCCGGTCCGCTCGCAGCGCGAGCACACGCCGCGGCCTTTTGGACGGGCGGGGAGGTGCTCGTCTGGGGCGGCTACGAGCTGGGCGAGCAGCTAACAGATGGGGCAGCGTACGATCCGACACGCGGGCGTTGGCGAACGATCGCGCACTGGCCCTTCGCGAGCGGGCTGGCATGGGAGGCGGTCTGGAGCGGGCGCGAGCTGATCGTCTGGGGTGGCTTCAATAAACAGCCCGACCGCATCCCTCTCGGTGCAGCCTATGACCCCGAGGCCGATCGTTGGCGGCGAATCTCCCCGTCCCCGCTGCGGGCGCGCCAATGGCACACGGCAGTCTGGACGGGGCGGGAGATGATCGTCTGGGGCGGCAACGACCTCGTCCGGCCCTCGTTCGCCGACGGCGCCGCCTATGAACCCGAGACGGACAGGTGGCGCGTCCTCGCTGCCGCCCCGATCGGCGGCCGCTATCGGCACCACGCGATCTGGACGGGCGAGGAGATGATCCTCTGGGGTGGAAACGCCGGCCCGAGCCAGCTCTCGGATTGCGCCGCCTACGACCCGAGGGCAGACGAATGGCGCACACTGCCGCCCGGGCCGCTCGGCGGGCGTCATTGGGCCGCCGTCGTCTGGACCGACCGCGAGATGATCGTCTGGAGCGGCTACGACAACGAGCGCGCCTTCGAGGACGGAGCGGCGTACGACCCTGTTGCGAACACGTGGCGCCGTCTGCCCTCGGCGCCGATCAGCAGCCGCTGCGATGGCGCGGCCGTGTGGACGGGGGACGAGATGATTCTCTGGGGCGGCACCCATGCATGCGGCAGCTTCGGCCATCATCGAGCTGACGGAGCCGCATTCAGGCCGTGATCTGAAGCTTGCTGCCCGTGGCTACGGGCGTAAGACGCCAACGCCATGGATCGGAGGCATGCCGTCACTGTCATCGGGCTCCAGGCGGGTTTTCGACGCGGGCTTGGGAGCCGCCTAGCTCACGCCGCCACGGCGGAATCGGGCCTCGACAACTCCCCGAGAAAGGAGTAGACATCGGGCGATGATGCGGATTGCGGCCGTCGCCATGTTGCTGGTCGCCCTTGCGGCCGGCCTCGCGCACGCCGGTGGCTCCGCCACGATTGTCGAGGCAAGAGCCGCGGCAACCTGCCCGAGTGGCTTTTCAGCTATGACGATCGACGGCCGCCAGCGGTGCCTTCGCAGCGGCCACGGATGCAAGCGTCGCTTCGATGAGCAGTACCACCGATTCGGCTTCCATTGCCACGCCGGTTATCTCTATTCGGACGCCTGGCACCGACTCCGTCGCCCGCTGCACGTGCCAAAGATCCCGCCCGGCGCCCCGTGTCCCGTCAGTCGTGTCGACGGACGCATCGACTTCGCGGCTTACGGCGTCGGACTGGGGTTCGGCGACGGCCCCGCATATCCGATCTTCGGCAGTCGCAGTCCCAGCGAGGGCGCACAGCTGCGCTTTCAGTACCCGCCTGCCTCCAACAGCGTCTTCTTCGGCAGCGCCTGGGGCGGGCAGAAGGTGCTCTGGTTCGTCGTGCCGGGAGGGGCGCCGGTGCTCGTGCGCGGTCGCCAACTCGACGGCCCCAACGAGGTGCGTTGCGACGCCGGAGACGAGCCGTCCCAGGAGCTTCTGCTTCCACGTGCCTTCGATCGACCCTCGTTCACGCGCCTGCGAGCGCCCGGCTGCTACGCCTACCAGATCGACGGTACGGACTTCAGCAAGCTGATCGTTTTCGACGCATTGCTCTTGTAGCCGGCGGATGTCTCAGCGGAGGCCGCGCGCCTCATCTCGACCATCGCGGCGACCCCTCGCAGAGCGGACGCTGTTCCGTGATTCGCGTCCCGACGGGCCAAGTGATCGACGCCTTGCTTCTCTCTGGCAACAAGCGGGCGCCAGAAGTCCGGGACTCGACCGGCTGCCTCGCCCGTACTCCTGGTGAGACGATGAAGTTACTCGCCCTGCTCGCCTTCCTCGTCCTCGTCGCCGCGCCAACCGCGGCCGCGAAGGACATCGAATCCATCGTCGTCGCCGGCTCCGACGGGCGGTCGATCACGATCGAACCCGAACGTGCCGTACTCGCCGTCATGCTCTATCACCCCGCCAGCGTCTACAACGTGCGGCCGGTGCCAGTGAGGCCGCGTGGCGGCTACGTGAGGGTCTACCCACTCGGGCGGGGCGGTTTTCCGGCGGTGCCTGGACGCTTCTACCCAGCGACGCGTGCACTTTGCTTCGGCTGGAACCAGGCGCGCGCATCCATCGCGTGCGCTCGCCTCGAGCCGCCGCGCCAGCTGATCGCTGCTTCGCGACGACTTGCGCTCTTCTATGACCATCCTACGGTCGTCGCTCGGCTCCGTCCCGGCGGCACGGTGAATCTCTTCACGGCGCTCGAGCTCGCGTTTGACCGGCACCGCATGGCGCGCTCGACTCGGCGCCCCGCGCGGTGTCTTCCCTTTGTAGTCACCTGGCGCGGCGCGGGGGCGGCGCAAAGGCCCACCAGCGTTTGCGTCTCCCGCGGCGGCGTATACGCGAAAGGCCGGCTCTACCCAGCGGGCCGCGCGGTCTGGTGGCTCGCGCTCAACGCCTAGTGGCGACGGACATGAGAACCAGCTCTTAGCAGGGTTGCCTGAACAATCGAACCGGCAACCGACTCTACGCAGCCGCTGAGCTGAGAATCTTCGCGAAAGGCTCGAGTAAGCGGGAGGCTCTCTGTAAACATGCTTGCTAACGAACTCAACGGCACCAGCGCACACCAGCCGTCACGAGAGATCGGGGCCTACATCGCGTTGTGCGAACTGGGCAGCACTGAAAATGATTCAGCGATACTGAACGAGACGAGCCGGGGTGGCGAAATCGGCTATACGCGCCTGACTTAAAATCAGGTGTCCCCAAGGGGGCGTGCGGGTTCGAGTCCCGCCCCCGGCACTCGAGCTCTTCAAGGCCGGCGCCTCGGCCGCGAGCCAGAGTCGATCGCCAAGAGCCACGGTTTGCCAGAACGCCGGCGCCATACGCGGCCGCCCGCCACCGCTCGTGGTGGACGTCGCCGGCGCCGGCGCGAGCAAATTCTGGACTCGCGCGTACCATTCCAGGAACGCCACTCTCCTCAGTGACAATCCGAACCGTGAAACGAGCTCAGCTCAAGAGAACGCTTTACCCGGCCCCGTGGTACTGGGGCGCCGCCGGTGCGATATTGGCAACCCTGATCCTTGGCCCCTCCGCGGTCGCGCACTCCGGCGCGCCGGTCTGGTCGAAGGCTCAGGCGGAAACCGTGGTAACCCTCGGTCCGGTGCGACTGGACGGCCGCGATCTGCGGGTCAGCGAGGTCTCCTGCTTTGGCACCGGGACGCTCCGCGTTCGGGTGCGTGGGGTGCTCAAGTTTCAGCACTTCAACTGCCTGTTGACACCCAGCCGCGAGCGGCGGTTCTGGGTCGCCGTCCATCCTTTGAAACGCGGCTGGGACTACAAATTCCTGCACTACGCCTAGCGGGTGGTGGCCACTCGCCGTTGGAGGGAGCGCGTGCGCATGCTTAGCGGTCGTGGGTCTAAGCCACTGCCGGCCGACGGGCCCTCGCTCTCGGGCTCTCTGCCGAGCGGAACGAGCTTCCGCCTCCGGATCGTCGCCTACCTCGTGCTCTTCTCGCTGCTTCCGGTCGGCGTGGCGGGATGGGCGATTGCGAGGCAGTCCTCCCAGAGCGAGATCGCGAGAGTGGACGCGAGCCTGAACGCAATGCTCCGCGCAGCTCTCAGTCAACTCGAGATGACGCTCGGACAGGCCGAGAGACGGGCGGAGACTCTGGCCGCGTCCCAGCCCGTCCGCCGTGCGCTCCGAGCTCGCGATCCTGGTGCCCTTCGCGCTCATGCGCGGCGCAACCCGAACTCGGCGTTCTACGTGGAGACCGCCCTTCTCGGCGGGCGCGCACCTGCGCCGGCGGCCCTGGCGACCTCGGTCGAGGCCATCACCGGCGAGCGCGTGCTGGGGCGGGTCGTCGTCAGCGTTCCCTTCGACCGAGCGCTTGCCGCCGAGCTCCGCCGCGCCTCCGCGCTCGCCGAGGGCGACGAGCTCGTGCTCACGAGCGGGGGCTCGATCGTCCAAGGCGTCGCGCGGGGTGCGGGTCTCCGCATCTCGGGCGGCGACCCGACCGATGTGGACGTCGACGGCGTCTCGTATCGCGCCATGGCAGCGTCTCTCGGCACCGGTGGAACCGCCTCGCAGCTAATAGTCTTGCGCCCCAGTAAGACGATCGACGCCGCCGGCCGGGACGTTGCTTGGCGCGTCCTCCTCGGTGCTCTTGCCGCCCTCGGCGCGATAGCGCTGCTCGGCTACGCGGGCGCCCCGGCCATCGCACGCGGCCGCCTGTCACAGCAGCAGCGCGCGCAAGCGGCCCGCGTGCTGGAGCACGTCGGTGACGGCGTGGTGCTCGTCGACCGTGGAGGGGTGGTCCGGTTCTGGAACGCCGGGGCGGAAGCCATTACCGGGCTCGCTGGGGAGGCGGTCACCGGGAAAAAGCTGAACGAGGTGATTCCCGGCTGGCGAACGGTCGCAGCCCTCATCCCGGTCGGCACCGGCACGGCGAGGCTGCGCGAGCCGGCACGGGCGAAGACCGTTCCGGTGGAGATCGATGGAACGGAATTCTGGCTATCCCTCACGGGTGTGAAATTCGCGGAGGGCACGGTCTACACGTTCCGCGACCTGACCGAAGAGCGACGGCTGGACGAGCTGAAGAGCGACTTCGTCACCACCGTGTCCCACGAGTTCCGCACGCCGGTGGCCGCCGTGTACGGCGCGGCGGTCATCCTCGAGGAGCGCGGCGACGAGCTGGAGGACGAGGCTCGCGCCGAGTTGCTTGGCATCATCTTTCAGCAGTCGGACCGGCTGGCGCGGCTCGTCAACGACATTCTCGTGGCGGGGCAGCTGGCATCGGAAGGCCTGGAGCTCGTGGGCGGGGCTTTCGACGCGGCCGCTCTGGCCCGCTCGGTCATCGATGAGACACCCGTTCGCCTGCGCAATGGGGTACCGATCGACCTCCACGCTCCTGCGGATGTGCCGCTCGTGGCCGGCGACGGCGCCAAGGCGCGGCAGGTGCTCGCCAACCTGCTGGAGAACGCCATCAAGTACTCGCCCGACGGCGGTCGCATCGACGTTGCGCTCGAGCCCCACGGGCGGTTCCTGCGCTTCGCCGTGCAGGATCGCGGGCTCGGCATCCCGCACCGCGATCACGAGCGCGTCTTCGAGAAGTTCTATCGCGCCGATCCGCAGATGAGGCGCGGCATCGCGGGCACCGGTCTGGGGCTCTACATCTGTCGGGGGCTCGTGCGCCGCATGAACGGCCGCATGTGGATGACGTCGGAGCCCGGCTCCGGTTCCACGTTCTTCTTCGAGCTTCCCTTCGTTCAGACGCCGGCTGCTACCGAAGCGCTGACGCGCCTGTGAGGAGCGCTTTCCAAGCGGCCTTCGGCGAGCCGTCCGCTTGCCGGAAGCCGAGCGAGCAGACGAACGTTCTGAACTCCGTTCGGGCATGCCCATAGAACGCAGCCATATCGCTGCACGCCCGCGGCTCGAGGTCGTGGAGGTAGAGGAGATTCAGGAACGGGATGCGGTTCCCGAGCCGCCGCCAGGCCGAGAAGAGGGCGTCCACGAAAGCCGACTGCTGCTTCTGGGAGCTTCCGAGCGCGGGCGCGCTCGGATAACCGATCTCAGGCAGGACGAGCGGGCGGCTCCCCGAGATCTCGAGCAGCGCACGAAGGTCCCCCAGGACAACACTCGGCGGGCGCACCTGAAAGAGCCCCTGGACCGGGTAGTAGGTGATCATCTGGACGTCGCTCAGCCGGTTCAGGTCGGCCACCTTTCGCCGCGCCTTCCGCACGGCGCCCGAGAAAGTGGTCGTCACCCCGACCTTGATCCAAGGAGCGACCGAGTGGAGATAACGCGCGGCATCTGCGTAGAACTCCCTGTAAGCCGGCCAGGCGGCGGGATGTCGTGCCAGGTACATGTCCACGCCGTTGCCGACGGAGATGTACGTGACGTTCTCGTTCAGGTATGGACGAAGCGCGTCGACGAGGGCGCGGAACCGCCTCTTCATTTCCGGCGCGTCGAAGGAAACATGGACCAGGTCGCCGGGCGTCGCCTTCACCGTGGTCTCGATGACCTGCAGGCCGAGGAACACCTTCAGCTTGCGAGTTTGCGTGAAGTACCGAAGGCCGCTCATCTGCCGGGTGGCGTAGCGCCCGGGGCTCGGCTCGAGCTCTTGCCAGGTGTAGGAGAGCACGGAGCCTCGCGCGCCGGCGGACACCGCGAGGTCGACGCCGCTGGCCGGAGTCGCGGTCGGCAAACCGTTGAAAGCGAGTGCGAGCACCCTGCTCTTGCCGGAGTCTCGTGCGGCGAGAGCTCCTCCGGTCGCGAGCGCCCCGGCGCAGAACACTGCGGCAAGCGCGAACAGGCTCGTGCGCGCGCTCATGCTCCCCCGACTCCCCTCACTCGTGAGGCGAGACCCTAGCGTCCGGAGCGCGGTCACGTAGCACGTAGCCGAGGAGATCGCGTGCATGCCGGACCGATGTGGCCCTCGCTCCCGTGACGAGCAGACGCTACGACGGGTTTCGATGGCCACTCCTTGCCCTGGACAGGACCGGCGGGAAGCGCTAGGATTCCAGCTCTGCTGCGGCGTGGGCAAGTCAGCCGAAACGGGCTATGCGGCTCATGATTCGTGATCCCGTGCGCCTCCAGGGGTGGTGGCTTTGTTACGGCGAAAGCTGCCACCCCGGCAGAATTTCTGCTGTCCGTTGCGGTCGAGGGCTGGGAGCCGTGCGGGCCTGAGTCGGTGAGCGGGGCGCGGGCGACGATATGCTCCGCCGCATGGCGACACTCGGCGAGCTGATGTCCGGAGACGTTCTGACCGTTGCCCCCGAGGACACGCTCGGCGAGGCGGCTGAGAAGATGGAGCGGCGGGGCGTGGGGTCGGCGGTGGTGAGCGACTTCGGCCGTCTGATCGGCATCCTCACCGAGCGAGACCTCCTGCGCGCGGTGGCCGGAAGAACTCATTCGAGCCAGGCGCGCGTGCGCGAGTGGATGACTACCGATCCGGTGACTGCCTCGGAGGAGACACCGGCCGACGAGGCGGCTCGGACGATGCTCGAGCACGGATTCCGTCACCTTCCGGTCGTCAAGGGCGAGCGAGCCGTCGGGATCGTCAGCATTCGCGACGTTGCTCGCTGGAGCATGGACGTCGCGCCAGGGCCGGCCGACAGCGGCGAGTCCTCGTAGCTCCATGCTCCGAACCGTCTTGGGGCTCGTCGTCGCGGCAGGCCTCGTCGCCGGGAGCCTGACAAGCCACAGGCTCTTGCCTCGCGTTGCGAGCGCCGGTCCTGCCGAGCGTTCCACGGTTCCGGGCCGGAACGGCAAGATCGCGTTTCAAAGCGGCCGTGACGGCGACATGGAGATCTACAGCATCAACGCCAACGGAACCGGCCTGCTGCAGTTGACCCGGAACCGGACGGACGACATCATGCCCGCCTGGTCGCCCGACGGATCGAAGCTGGTGCTCGCGCGTGCGCGCGGGACCAAGCTAGAGCTCTTTCTCCTGAATGCCAACGGGAGGGGGCAGCGTCGGCTGACGACCGGCCGACAGGACTTCTCGCCGAGCTGGGATCCAGACGGTTTCCAGATCGCGTTCGCGAGCAACCGCGGGGGGCGTCGCTCCATCCACGTCGTGCGGTCGGACGGCACGGGCCTGCGCGCCGTCACGAGCGGTGGCGAGGACGGCGAGCCCTCCTGGTCGCCCGACGGCGGGAGCATCGCCTTTACCCGGCGGAGAGGGAAGAACCAGGACATCTACGTGCTCGACGAGGACGACAAGACCCATCGCCTGACGGCGAGCGCGGGGTCCGACCTGAATCCGACGTGGTCGCCGGACGGCACGAGGATCCTCTTCGAGAGCAACCGTGGCGGCAACTTCGATCTCTGGTTGATGGAGGCCGATGGGACGGGAGAGCGCCGTCTCACGCGCGGCCGTCCGCACGACTACGGTGCCTCCTGGTCGCCCGACGGCCGCCGGATCGCGCTGACGAGCGCTCGCATCGTTAACTCCAACCCGGACGTCTACGTGATCTCGTCCAACGGGTCCGGGCGCCGACGCCTCACGGGTAGCGACGCGGCCGACTTCGCGCCCGACTGGCAACGGCTCCCGGGCGGCCGGGGCCGGCCTTGACGTCGACCTCGTCCGGGCACAGTCAAACGCCCGCTGTGGCCGTCGAGCCGCTCGAGTGGGACACGCCTCTCTTTCAGACTGCGATCACGCAGTACGAGCAGGCTCTGCCGCACGCGGATGTCGATGCGGCTGCGGCCGCGCGTCTTCGCTTTCCCGAGCGGGCGGTGATGGTGAGCGTGCCGGTGCGGCTCGACGATGGCACCTGGAGCGTCTTCCCGGCGTACCGCGTCAAGCATTCCAGCGTCCTGGGGCCCACCAAGGGAGGAATACGCTACGACCCGCACGTCTCCCTCGGGGAGTGCGCAGCTCTGTCCATGTGGATGACCTGGAAATGCGCGCTCCTGCGCCTCCCGTATGGCGGGGCGAAGGGCGGCGTTAGGTGCGACCCGAGGCAGCTCTCGCTGGCCGAGGTGCAGCGCGTGACACGCCGCTACACGGCGGAGATGATGTCCGTGATCGGCCCCCAGGAGGACATTCCGGCTCCGGACATGGCCACGAACGAGCAGACGATGGCCTGGATGATGGACACGTACTCGATGCAGAAGGGCTACGCCGTGCCGGAGATCGTGACGGGCAAGCCGATCTCGATTGGCGGGTCGATCTTTCGCAACGAGGCCACAGGTGTCGGCGTCGTGATGGTGGTGGAACGTGCCTGTGAGCGTCTCGGCTGGCGGCTCCGGGATCAGAGGTGCGTGGTACAGGGCTTCGGGAAGGTGGGGGGGATTGCTGCGCACGACCTGGTTCACCGGGGCGCGAAGGTCATCGCCGTCTCGGACTTCTCCGGCGGCGTGCATGCCTCCGACGGGCTCGACCTCGAGCACGTTCAGCGCTGGGTTGACGAGCACGGCTCACTGGCGGGCTACGCTGAAGCGGACCATGTCTCGAACGCCGAGCTGCTCGAGCTCCACTGCGACGTTCTCGTGCTCGCGGCCCTCGAGAATCAGCTCACAGGCGCGAACGCCCACCGGGTGAACGCGAAGCTGATCGCAGAGGGTGCCAACGGCCCCACCTCCGTGGAGGCTGACACCATCCTCGCCGACAGGGGCATCCTCGTCCTCCCGGATGTCTTGACGAATGCGGGCGGCGTAACCGTCTCCTATTTCGAGTGGGTGCAGGATCTCGGCCGCCTTTTCTGGAACCGGAACGAGATCCGGGCACGGCTCGGCGAGAAGATGAGCGACGCCTTCGACCGGGTCTGGTCCCTGTCGCTGCAGCGCGACCTCAGCCTGCGGACCGCTGCGCTCGTTGGCGGCATCAGAGAGGTCGCGGCGGCGCTCTCCGCTCGCGGGATCTACCCTTGACGGCGGCGCACGCGCCCGGAAGAACAGCCCGCCGACGAGCCGTCATCCTGCAATGAGCTCGAAGGTGCGCGACGCGATGGTTGCCGAGCCGACGACCCTCGAGGCCACCGCGAGCGCCCAGGCGGCGGGCGAGCGGCTCGCCCAACCGGACGTCCGCGCGGTCCTCGTCTGCGACGGAGGCCGGCTCGTGGGCGTGATCACGCGCAAGACCCTTGTTCGAGAAGTCGTCGCCCGGGGCCTCGATCCAACGTCGACCTTGCTCGCCGACATCGCGGAACCCCCGATCTTCACGCTCGATGCGGAGACCGAGCTCGACGAGGCTTTCCGCCTTCTCGAGGAGCGAGACCTCGAGCGTGTGCCGGTGGTGGAGGGCGGCCGCCTCGTCGGTGTGCTGTCGCGTGCGGTGGTGCAGCGGCGGATGGCCGAGGACGCGCCGTCGGAGGGCGAAGCGGGACCGTAGAGTCACGGCCAAGCGCACGCCTGGGGATGCTCGGAAACCGGTGCCAGGCACGTGCCGGGCGAACGAATCACTTGCCAGGCTTCACGAGGAGATGCCCTGTCGCGATCGCTCGACGTCGCCCAGCGTCGCGGCTGACGCGCGCTCGTGGGCCTCGCGGAGCTGACGCTGCGTGTTGACGTTGACGAGGAGCGCAGGATCGAGCTGGACGACGCGCGTGTCGAGTTCGTCCAGCGCCTCCTTGAGGGCGAGCTCGCCGGCGGCGAGCCGTCGCTCGAAGACGGGAAGAGCCGTTCGCCGGAAGGCGCCGGGCAGCGGACCCGTCTGCGGCACTGCAGCGTCGGAGCAGGCGTCGACCAGCTCGGACAGCGCGCGCTCCGAGATGAAGGGCAAGTCGACCGGGAGGCAGATACAGACATCGTTCTTTGCTGCCCGCAGCCCCGCTACGACGCCCGCCAGCGGGGCCTGCACCGGCGTCTCATCGTCCCTGACCGGAAACGGGAGCCGGAGCCCGAGCGCAGCCTTGCCGAAGGCAATCCGCTCGTCGCACAGCGTTCCCAGCACACGCCAGGCGCGCTCGGCGAGCAGCTCGTCGCCGAGCCGCGCGAGGGCCTTCGGCGAGCCGAAGCGGCGACTGGTACCGCCGACGAGCAGGATGCCGGTCAGCTCGCGATTCGCCACGGGTGCGAATACACGTTCATGCGCTCTCCGCGGACGAACCCGCACAGCGTCACTCCGCGGTCGCGACCGAGATCCACGGCCAGGGTCGAAGGAGCGCCGATCGCCGCGACGATCGGACATCCGGCCACGGCCGCCTTCTGCACGAGCTCGAACGACAGCCGTCCGCTGACGCACAGCAGCGCGTCGGCGAGCGGGAGAAAACCTTCCAGGAAGGCCCGGCCGATCACCTTGTCCATGGCGTTGTGGCGGCCGACGTCCTCCCGCAGCCAGTGGAGGGACCCATCAGGTGCGAAGAGTCCGGTCGCATGGAGGCCCCCCGTGCGGTCGAACGTCGCCTGCGTTCTGCGGAGAGTCTGTGGCAGGGTGGAGACGAGAGACGCGCCGACGACGAGCCGGCTGTCGACCCGGGGCGCCTCGACTGCAACCGCTTCCAGGGCGCCCTTGCCGCAGACGCCGCAGGAAGACGACGTGTAGAAGTTCCGCTGCAGCCGGCCCGGGTCGAATGCCTCGACCTCGACCTCGATCGTGTTCCCCGCCAGATCGTCGGGCACGGTCGCCCGGACGGGCGCGATGCCCTCGGTCACGCAGAAGCCGAGTGCGAGCTCCTCATCGTGGCCGGGCGTGCGCATGGTGACCGCGACCGGCTGTCCGTTGATCCGCAGCTCGAGCGGTTCCTCGACGGCCGCTGTGTCGTATTCGACGACACCTCCCGGTAGCCGGACGACCTCGACGGCCGCGGCTGTGTACGGGGGTGGCGGTAGCGCCTCCTTGCTCGTCATTCGAGTCCAAGGCTACCGCGCTTCAGCACGGAGGTCCGTACAATCGAGCCCGTGGACGCGTGGCTCTCCGGTGCACGGGACGCCATCGCTCACGCCGCCGATGTGCCTCGTGACCAGCTCGAGCTGACCGACGAGGACATCCGAACCATCCTGGATCTCGCTCGCATCGGGGCGCACGACAGTGGAGAGCGGACGAATGCGCCGCTGCTCTGCTATCTGGCCGGCATCGCGATCGCGCGGGGCGGAGTGCTGCACGAGCTCGCCGACGCTGTCAGACGCGCACCGCTGTGAACGGCGAGCCCGGCCTCGACGTGCTCCGGCTGACAGCCCTGCTGCAAGAACTCCCGGTTGCTCGTACGAGCCTGCTCGACAATCTCGGCCGTCTCCGGCGCGAGGTGGGGCCGATCACGGCCGAGATCTCGGACGCGCTCGCCGACCACATGAACATCAGGCGGGGCGAGGTGCACGAGGTGCAGTCCTTCTACTCGTTCCTCGGCGTCCCACCGGATGCGCTCCGCGTGTGCACGGGTCCGGTGTGCGACTGTCTCGGGGGGAAAGACCTCCTTGCCCGGGCGCAGGAGCTGGCGCCGCCTGATCTCGCCGTCGTCGAGGTGCCCTGCCTCGGCCACTGCGAACTGGGGCCGGTCGGCACGCGCGGCGACACCATGCTCCCCTGCCTCGAGGAGGGTGGGCTCGAGGACGCGATCGCCGGCCGCCCGGGGCGAGCGGTGACACACCAGAGCGGCGACGGCCCTGCGCTCGAGCTCGGCCGTCGCGACGGGACACTTGCGGACTACGAGCGCCGAGGGGGTCTCGCCCTCCTGCGCTCGCCGCCCTCCTCGGAGCAAGTCCTGGGCGAGCTCCGAGCCTCGGGCCTGGTGGGCTACGGCGGTGCGCTGTTCTCCACGGCGCTCAAGTGGGAAGCAGTCGCCCGCGAGCCGGCCCCCCGCTACGTGATCGTGAACGCCGACGAGGGCGAGCCCGGGACCTTCAAGGACCGCTACGTCATGGAGCTCCGGCCACAGCTCCTGATCGAGAGCGCCCTGATCGCCATGCGCTTCGTGGAGGCGACCCACGGCTTCATCTACCTGCGCGAGGAATACGCGCACGCGCGGGCGCGACTCGCCGGCGCGCTGGAGGAGTTTCGCGCTTCCGGACTCATGGCGGGGACATCGATCGAGCTCGTGGTCGGGGCCGGCGCCTACGTGTGCGGCGATGAGACGGCGATGCTCGAGTCGATGGAGGGCCGCCGCGGGATGCCCCGACTGAAGCCGCCGTACCCGAGCCAGGTCGGCTACCTCGGCCGCCCGACGCTGATCAACAACGTCGAGACGCTGGCCCACATCCCGGCGATTCTTCGGAACGGCGGTGAGTGGTGGGCGGCGCTCGGCAAGAACGGTGCACAGGGTGATCGTTTGTGGTCTCTGTCCGGGGCGGTTCACCGCCCCGGCTGCTATGAAGCTCCGAACGGGGTTACGCTCCGTGAGCTGATCGACGACTACGCGTGTGGGCCCACGGAAGAGATCGGTGCGATCGTCCCCGGCGGGGCCGCGAGTGGCATCCTTCCCCCGGCCGCGCTCGACGTTCCGATGACCCGTGATGCACTGCGCGACTGGGGCGCGGGCGTCGGGTCCGCCGGGGTGCAGGTCTTCCCCGTCTCCTATCCTCCGCTGCGACTCCTCGCCGAGACGATGCGCTTCTTCGCCGAGGAGTCCTGCCAGAAGTGCACTCCCTGCCGGCTCGGTAACCGTGGGATGCAGCATCTGATCGGTGAGCTCGCGGCGGGGCGCGTCGCGATGCCCCGCTGGCAGGCCGAGGAATGGCTCGAGACGATGCTCCAGACTTCCATCTGCGGTCTGGGTCAGGGCGCGCCCATCCCGATGCGAGGCGCTTTCCGCCACTGGCCAGCGGTGTTCGCTCAGCTCGGCGAGCCCTGAGGCGCCGCCACCCGGTTGGCAGTGGATGGTAGTCATAATGGTATGCTGGTGTAATGTCGGAGCAGATAGCAGTTCGCATGTCAGTTGAATCCCTCCTCGCGCTGGACGAAGCGATCGCCGGGGGCCGGTTCACAAGTCGTGCGGCGGCCCTGAGAGAAGGTCTCGACCGGCTGCTGGATGAGGAGCGGAACCGCCGGATCGACGAGGCCTACCGACGCGGCTACCTTGCCTCTCCACAGGAGGAATGGGTTGGGTCGAGTGGCCTCGCGTCTTTCGCCGCGTTCGTTGCCGCCGAGGAGGCGGGCGCCGACCCGCTGTGAACCGAGGTGAGGTCTACGACGCGGAACTGCCGGGTGGCCCACATCCGGCCGTGATCGTCACGCGGGAGCGAGCGATTCCTGTCCTGCGCAACGTCTGCGTCGCCGCGGTGACGAGCACGATCCGGGAGCTCCCTACCGAGGTGCCACTAGGGCCCGCGCACGGCCTCGCGCGAGAGTGTGTTGTCAACTGCGACAACCTCTTTACGGTTCCCAAGCGGGCTCTCAGCCGCCGCCGCGGCTCACTCGGCTCCGAGGAGCTGCAGCGGCTCAACGGTGCGCTGCGGATCGCGCTCGACCTCGACTGATCGACGCCGCGCTCGACTGAGCGAGCGGGTTACGAGCCGGTCACCGGCGCCGCTCGGACGAATCACCCAGGCAACTCCGAGTGGCCGTCACGCTCTTCGGTGAAAAGGCGGCGGCCGTCTTAG
>JACCTQ010000349.1 GCA_013812265.1 Actinomycetota bacterium | reverse complement strand
AGGGAGAACGAGGTTGAGCGAGCGACGCAAGTACCGGAGCTGGACGGCCAAGCAGAAGCTCGAGATCGTGCTGGCCGGCTTGCGCGGCGACCGATCGGTGAAGGAGGTCTGCCGCGAGCACGAGATCAGAAAGACGTGTTGGCCCGTCCCACTCCGACGCATCAGATAGAGAAGGTGCCTGGAGGTCGCGCGTACACGGCCGCTCGTTCGCGTAAACGCGATCCGCGAGCCGTCAGGAGACCACGTTGGCCACGCGTCGTGGACACCCCTCCCCGCCCTCAGCGCACGCCGCAAATTGACCGCTCGTTGCGTCAGACGTGTGGCTCTTCCGCCATTCGCGGGGGTCGTGTAGATCATCGACGCCACAGCTTGGCGGCCGCCAAGGGTGCGACTGAAGACGATCGTCTGTCTGTCTGGTGACCAGTTCGGATGCCTATCGCACTCTGTCCTGGCTGGCTTGGTGACGGCGCGTACGGACTCGCCGCCTGCGCCCATCACCCAGATCCGGCACGAGCGGGCGAAAGCAAGCAGCGTTCCGTCCGACGCCCAAGCCTGCATCCCCGCGTAAACAACACCCGGATCGGGTACGCGATCGCCGGCCGCGTTCAGATTAAGGTGGCAGCGAAAGAGCGCGTCACAACACTCGTCAGCCGGGCGCTCGATATCTATGCAGAGGTGAATGGGCCCGATCGAAGTCCCTGCTCGCCACTCTTTCAAGGCCGGTACCTATCTCCAGTGGCCAGTGGCTTGAAAGGCCACCCCGGCGGAAGCGAGTGTGGTACGCGAGCAGGAGACGTCGCCAGCTGTAGTCGGTGGGCAGGCCCCTACGTTGCTGCACTGGTCTGCGACGAGAGGACGCTCGAAGAATCGATCAAGCGTGGCCGACTCACGAGTAGAGGCTTTGCTGAATTAGCGATTACGCGGAAGGAAGGACGGAGGTTGCATGCGGTTGCCAATGCGCCGGGTGTTTCGCAGGCAGTTGGACAGCTTCTCCGCCCAGGCGACGTGGTCACTGTGACTGGAAACCTGCCCGGAAGCGCGTTCTTGCTTGTCCGGGCAAAGAGTCGGAAAGGGTTCAGCGAGAAACGATTCAGTGATCTCGCGCTCGACTTCGGTGGCGAGCGCACGGTGACGGTTGAGCGCGGGGCCTTTCGTCCCAACTGGCGAACGGCCAGCGCTGCCGCGGCCCCGCCTCGAAAGCTCCGCGCCGACACAATTCGAAAAGTCACCATCGATAGGCGCGCTCGTGCAGTGCGGATCACGGTTCGCCGGGAGCGCCAAACGAGTGCTCATTGCCTTCACATCCGCTAAGCGGACCGAGGTACTGAGCTACTCGACTCACCCTGATCTACTTCTCCTTCCGAGCGACCTCGTGAGCGTCCGGGCCGCGTCCTAGGAGGCTTTGGCCTTTCGATTGGCGAAACGTAAGCTTGTCGTCGTAGTGAAGTGGTTGCTCACTTCCCACTCGCAGTTGCGGGGATTTTTGTGATTTACGGCGCTTGGCTGCTTGCGAGCGACGATCCCGACGGCGGTCGAACCCCGGTCGGTGCAGTGTCCCGGTCACGAGTTCCAGGCGGGTTCCGCGGTCGAAGAAGGCGGCTCTGACGCCGCGGATTGTGCTTGCTCCACCTGCCGCACGCCTACCAGCAGCCTGCCCGGCGGCACTTTGAGCCCGCGGGGGAGCCGCATGATCGTCGAGACGCGGGCTGGCGTTCCGCGCGCTCCAGTCGTGAGACCTCGGTGGCGTGGAGCCCCGACGTCCGACCGAGAGCCTCCTGTGAGAGCCTACGTTCCTTCCGCAACTGCCTGAGAGTGATCGAGAACCGCTCGTGTGGACCAGTTCCACGAGGGGTACGCCTTAGAAGCTCTACTCAATGAAGGGACCTGTTCGGCGGTAGCGAAAATCCCGATTACCTCTCATCCTCGCGGCAGCAAGCTCTCCGTCTCCGGTCGAATGAGGGTGACAGCCGCCCGGTGTTACGGGCGGGGGTACTGACCGGCCCCCGTTTGTCGGTCCAGCCGCTATGAGAGTCGGGCTGTTGTCTCCTTTGCTTCCAGGATCAGGTTAGCGGCGTAGGCGGCCGGGGCCCTCCAGCCGAGGCTGCTGTGCGGCCGCTTGTGGTTGTAGAGGTCTTTCCAGTCATTTATGACCGTTTGCGCCTCGAGCACCGAGTCGAACGCCTCGACCGAGAGCACCTCGTCGCGGACACGGGAGCCGAACGACTCGACGAACGGGTTCTGCCAGGGCGAGCCGGGCTCGATGTAGCTGCGGCCGCTGCCGCCGAGCCGGCACCAGTCGCGCACGGCGTTGACGGTCATCTCGGGGCCGTTGTCCATCCGCACGAGCTCCGGGGCTGTGCCGCGTCGCGGGCGATCTGGTCGAGCACGTGCACGGCGTGGTCGGCGTCGATCGAGCGAGCGACCCGGATCGCCAACGCCTCACGAGTGTGCTCGTCGACGACATGGAGGAGCTTCAAGGTGCGTCCTTCGGTCGTGGTGTCGAACTGGAAGTCCAACGCCCAGACCTGGTTCGGGTGCTCGGCCCGGAGCCGCTCCGCGGGCACGGTCGACTCGCCGAGCCGAAGCCGCTTCCGCTTGCGCTGCGGCACCCGCAGGCCCTCCTGGCGCCACAGCCGCTGGATCTTCTTCCGGTTCACCGCCCAACCCTCCTCGCGGACCGCGCCCCAGGCGAGCCGGTAGCCCCAACGGGGATGCTCGGCGGAGAGCTTCCGCAGCCGCTCGCGCACCGGGTCGTCGCGCTCACCGCCGCGACCGGGCTGGTGCCGTTGTCGAGCGGTGCTGCCCGGTGATCTGGCACGCCCGCCGCTCAGACAGTCGCAGCCGGTCGACCAACATGGTCACGGCTTCGCGTCTGCGCGACGGGCTCACCAGTTTCCCCGCGCGATCTCCTTCAGCGCCTGGTTCTCGAGCAGCTGATCGGCGACGATCCGCTTCAAGCGCACGTTCTCCCGCTCCAGCTCCTTCAGCCGCTTCGCATCGTCGGCCTTCAAGCCGCCGTACTGCAGCCGCCAGCGGTGCAGCGTCTGCTCCGACACCTC
>JACCTQ010000091.1 GCA_013812265.1 Actinomycetota bacterium | reverse complement strand
GTCATGTCGTGGCCTTCGAAGAACGGCAGGGCGCGCTCGACAAACGCGGTCACGGTCGCGGCCCGCTCGTCGTCGTGCACCTCGACGTAGGCCAGGCGTGAGTGGTCATCGATGATCGCGTGCGCGTAGTCGTAGCCGACCCGGGTCTCGGGCCGCATCCAGTTGCGGTCGCGTTGGGATCTGTCGCCGGTGGCGCGGTGCCCGGGACGTCGGAACCGCGCGTAGGTGCAGACATCCATGTGCAGCAGGTCGCCCGGGGCAGGGCCACTCGTAGCGGTTGGCAGGCTCCTTCTCGGCCCGCGCGGGCCGAGAGATCCCGGCCCGCCCGAGCACCTTCCAGACGGTCGAGTGCGCGAAGCCGGTCGCCCCGGCAACGAGTCTCGGCCCCCAACCCGTCTCGCGACGGCAAGCGCAGATGCTCTCCTCCGGCTGGGGAGCAAGCTGACGCGGCGAGCGGTGCGGACGGCTGGAACGATCAAACAGACACGACAACGTCCGCCGCGCCTCCTCACCGGCCTCGAGCCAGCGATGCCACCAACGATGCGCCGTCGCCGGCGACACCCTGAAGGCGGCCGCAGCCGCCCTCAGCGACATCCCGCCCTCGACCGCGCGAACCAGCCCACAGCGACCAGCAAGTCCGAGCTTGGCGTTACGGTGAAACGACATCCGTGCCCTCCTTCGAGCGTAGGTCCGGGAAGACCCACAGCCTCGAAGGAGGGCCGGATAGAACCCGTCAACCGTTCACAACCTCTGTAGGCGGGACAGCTAATCACCGGTACGCAGCGCCGGGGTGACGACGGTGCGCGCCGCTCTCGACGATTCGAGTGATCTCCTCCGCGACGAAAGTCAGCTCCTCGTCTGTCGTGAAGAAGTGCGGGCCCAGCCGCAGGCCCACATCGGGGCGGAAGTCGCACAGGATCGAGCGATGCTCGAGCTCTCGGTGGACGGTCTCTACGTCTGGCGTCCGAACGGTCACCGTGCCACCTCGCCGAGCCGGATCACGCGGGCCCGTCAACTCGAGTCCGGCGTCTCCGAGCAGGCGGATGAGAAGCTCGGTCTGCCGTATCGAGTTCTCGCGGATCCGATCGACGCCGATCTCCTCGATCACGTCGTAGCCCGCCGTCGCCGCGTAGAGAGCGGGAACGTTCGGCGTTCCGGTGAGGAAGCGCGCTGCGCCCTGCGCGTACTCGAGCTCGGGATCGAACGCGAATGGCCTGGCATGCGCCTGCCAGCCGACCAGGCTGGGCTCGAGCCGGTCAGCCAGGCCCGGCCGCACGTACAGCCAGCCGGCGCCGGGGCCGCCGCAGAGCCACTTGACGCTTCCGCCGACGGCGAAGTCGACGCCGAGCGCGGTGACGTCCAGCGGCACGGTTCCGACCGACTGGTAGGCGTCGAGGAGCACGAAGGCGCCCACCTCGTGGGCGCGCTCAACGATGGCCTGGACGTTCTGAATCTCGCCCGTCTTGAACAGGACATGACTGGTCGGGACGAGCAGGGTGCGCTCGTCGAGCGCTTCGATGATCGCCTCATCGTCACGCACGACGACCACCTCTGCGCCGTACCGCCGCTGCGCCTGGTGGAGGTAGCGAACCGAGGGAAAGTTTCCCTCTTCGTAGACGACGCGGCGCCGTGCCCCCGCGAAATCGAAGCAGGAGAGAACGATCGCCTCGGCGACGGTCACGTTCTGGTGCATGACCGTGGACCTTGGCGCCGCGCCGATGATGCGGCCGATCTGGTCGCCGACGGTCATCGGCATCTCCCACCAGCCTTCTCCCCAGGCTCTCGCACCGCGTGTCTTCCACGCCTCCGCGTATTCCCCGAGCCGCCGCTCGGCCTCAGCCGGCATGGCGCCGAGCGAGTGGTTGATCAGGTAAGTCGTCTCCGAGAGGATCGGAAACCGGTCGCGGTAGTCGAGGAGCTCCGGCACTAGCTCAATCTTTTCAGTAGCGCGAGCGCCTGCTGGTTCCAGGGAGCGCGGTGCGTCACACCCGCAACCCGGGGCGCCGTCGAGACGTTCGCGAGGTACCAGTCGTAGGTCTCGATCAGCGTCTGCTCGTTCGAGCGCCGCGGAGACCATCCGAGCATTCGCTCCGACTTGGAGACGTCGACGAACGAGTCGCGGTGGGCGGTCTTGTAATGCCACTCGGCGAGAGGGGAGAGATGAGCGAGCTCTAACGCCCGCAGGACGAGCTCCGCCGGGCGCACCGGCAGAGGTGTGAGTCGGCTCGTGGTGCCGGCGTGGTCGATCAGTGCCTGCAGGTCCGATCGCACGGTGTCGAACTCCTTCGCGCCGACGTTGAACGTCTGGCCTGCGACGGGAGCCTCCGCCGCCAGCAGGACGGCATCCACCAGGTCCTCGACGGCGAGCAACTGATAGCGGTTCGTGCCCCGTCCGAGCGTGTAGATGCGACGGCCGTCGCGGATCCAGTCGAAGAGGATCTCGAACACTCCCAGCCGCTCCGAGCCGATGAAGGTCTTGGGACGGAGCGTGACCACGTCCAGCCCACGCTCGTGGAAACGGCGGGCGATGGCCTCCGCCTCGATCTTCGACTTGCCGTAGTGCCCGACGCCGACGAGAGGCGCATCCTCGAAGATCGGGTGTACCTCTGGGACGCCGTAGACCGCCGTCGAGGAGATGAGGATCACGCGCCGGACCCCCGCTTCCAGGGCCGCGGCGAGCAGCGTCGCCGTTCCGCCGACATTCACCGAGCGAATGGCTTCGCCCGAGGCTTGAATCGGCAAGGCGGCTGCTGCGTGCACGAGAGCCTCGGCCCCACGGCAGAGGGCAGCCGCCGCTGCCGGGTTGCGGATATCTCCCCGAAGCTCCTCTACGGAACGTTCGAGCTCGGCGTCCTGGAGGGGAGCAGGATCGAGCGTCCGCACCTGAGCGCCGTCGGCGAGCAAACGCCGCGCAAGGTGAAGCCCGAGGAACCCCGCACCGCCTGAGATCGCCCACCTCACGTCGGGGCGGACGGTAGCTGCGCCGCTCCGGACGAGTTCCAGAGGTCTGCCAGCCAAGGCTCGCCCGAGGGGTCTACCCACACGCTCGCTCGTCGGGACACGTCCAGGGCCTGACCCGGGTCATCGCCCGAGCGGACGCTCGGCTCACCGCCTGCTGGCGCAGACACCATCGCGTGTCGGCAGCTCGCCGATCCTCTACGATCGAGCCCGATGAGAGGCCTCGCCGTCGTTTGTGGTCTGGCCGCGGCGTGCGTCTTCGCGGCGGTGCCTGCTCGCGCGAGCGCGAATGCAGGACCGAGCGCGCGGCATGGTGGTCCGGTCAACCTGGTCGCCACGCCCGCGGTCAAGCGGGCTCTCCGGGCGAGCTTTCTGCGAGGGCACCCGGCCCTTCGCCCGGCGCAGGTTCGAGGGCCACTTCGCGGCTCCGTCTACTACGCCCGCTACGGTCCGTTTGAGTGGGCGCTCGCCACATTCTCGGTACCTCGCGTCGGCACGACGGATCAGCCCGAGGTCTTCCGGCGCCGTCTGGGTGGCGCGTGGATCGACCGTGGAGACACCGGTGGCTCGCTCTGCGGCGTTCCTCGGGCCGTCGTGAGGCTCTGGGGTCTCGACAAGGTCTACGGGTCACCATGCTGACGTCGCGCCTCAGCAGGCTGGGCCTTGGCGTCGCGATCGCCCTGGCTGCGTTGGTCTCCGCCCAGAGCGCGAGTGCGGTCATCATCCCGCAGAAGGGAATGGCCGGAGTCCGGCTCGGCATGACGCGGGCAAAGGTGCGTGCTGTGCTGGGGTCTCCGAAGACCATCTTCAAGGGCAAGAACGAGTTCGGGTCGTTCACGAGCTTCAACTACGCGCGAGTGCAGGTCTCGTTCCAGGGAAACCAGAGGGTCACGAATCTGCGGACGCAGCATCGCGAGGAGAAGACCCGGGGTGGGGTGGGCTTCGGAACGACCGAGCGCTTGCTCCGC
>JACCTQ010000330.1 GCA_013812265.1 Actinomycetota bacterium | reverse complement strand
TCGGCGATCCGGCGGAGCACCTCCAGGCCTGCGAGCACGTTGAGGCAGCCGTCCAGCCAGCCGCCGTTCGGCACCGAGTCGATATGCCCGCCGATCAGCAAAGCGCGGTCGGATCGACCGGGGAGCGTCGCCCACCGGTTGCCGGCCTCGTCGACGTCGACTTTCACCGGCAGCTCGGCCAGCTTTTCGCCGATCCAGTCGCGGGCGCGAGCCCACGTGTCCGTCCAGCAAACACGCTGCGCTCCGTTCTCGTCGCCGGTCAGCTCCTGGAGCTCTCGAAGCTCGTCGACCGTGCGGCTGGGTTGAAGCGGCACAGCGCGCAGCTTAGAAGAACTCGCCGAGAGTGAGACCTCTGCAGTCGATCCCCGCGGAGCGATCGGTGCCCGAAGTGTGGTAAGCAATAGCCGTGGCGTCGAGCGCTCTTGCGATCCCTCGCAGATCGGCTCGCGCGACCGCGAGGGAGCACCTCGGCGATCTGGCCGTCCGCGCCGGCACTTTCGTCCTCGTCCTCGCTGCTCTCTGGGCCGGCTGGGAGGCTTATCGCTGGCTCTGGATGCGAGAGGGGTGGACTCGCCCGTTCGTCGTCGACGAGACGACCATGCCGCGGATCCACGAGATCGTCGGGCAGTTGTTCGAGCGCCTTCAGCCCGGTGGGCCGCTACTGATCGAGCTGCTCTTCGACGCGGCGATCTTCACGGCGAAGGAAGCTGCCGTCGGCTTCGCCCTGGGCGCCTCCGTGGGCTTCGCGCTCGGTGTCGTGCTCGCCCACTCCAGGCTGCTGCAACGCGGCCTGCTGCCGTACGTGATCGCGTCCCAAACGGTGCCGATCCTCGCTGTCGCTCCGCTCGTCGTGGTGTACCTCGGCAGCCTGAACGTCCCGGCGTGGTTCTCGGTATCGGTGATCTCGGCCTACCTGACCTTCTTCCCGGTGACGATAAATACGCTCCGCGGGCTTCATTCGGCGGACGCTCGCGCTGTCGAACTGATGCGCTCGTACGCCGCGGGCCGCTGGAGCCTGTTGTGGAAGGTGCGCGTGCCGGCTTCCCTGCCCTACATCTTCTCGGCCCTCAAGGTGTCCGCCACGGCGAGCGTGGTCGGCGCCATCATCGGGGAGCTGCCGTCCTCGATCCAGGAGGGGCTCGGCGGAGCCATCTTGAACTTCAACCAGTACTACACGCTCGACCCGGCGAGTCTTTGGGCGACGAATATCATCGCGGCTCTGCTCGGCATCACGTTCTTCATCGCCGTTCATCTCGCCGAGCGGCTCGTCGTGCGCCGGGCTCCGGAGAACGTGGCATGAGTGTCGTCGAGCTGCAGGGAGTGTCGAAGTCCTTCGGACGTGACGTCACGGCGCTGGAGGGCATCGAGCTGAAGATCGAGCAGGGAGAGTTCATCTCGCTGATCGGTCCGTCCGGGTGCGGCAAGTCGACGCTCCTGCGGATCATGGGCGACCTCGTCGAGCCCAGCTCGGGCCGCGTGGTGGTCAACGGCAAAACGGCACGCCAGGCGCGGATCGACCGGGAGTACGGAATCGTCTTCCAGGACGCGGTGCTATTCGACTGGCGCACCGTACTTCGGAACATCTCGCTGCCGCTCGAGCTGTCCGGCTGGGACCGCCGCCGCCGTAAAGGCCGCGTTCGCGAGATGCTGGAGCTCGTCGAGCTGACCGGGTTCGGCGACCACTACCCCTGGCAGCTGTCGGGCGGCATGCAGCAGCGCGTGTCGATCGCCCGGGCTCTCTCCTTCGATCCGGCGCTGCTCCTGATGGACGAGCCGTTCGGCGCGCTCGACGAGATGACCCGCGAGCGGCTCAACCTCGAGCTCCTGCAGATCTGGGCGCGCAGCGCTTCCACGATCGTTTTCGTCACCCATTCGATCGCCGAAGCGGTGTTTCTCTCGACGCGCGTCGTCGTCATGTCGGCCCGCCCGGGTCGCATCTCGGACGTGGTCAGCATCGATCTCCCGCAGCCTCGTACAGGGCTTACGCGTGAGGACCCACACTTCTTCGAGCTCGTGACCGAGGTGCGCGAAGCTCTTCACCTGGGGTCCGACGGCGAGCGCGGGACCGCGCAGGCCTCTGCGGGGGATCCGGCAGTATGAGCACCACGGCTCCCGTCGCGGTCCAGCCCGTGCCGCGAGCACTCGGGAAGTTGGTCGGCCGGCGGGTACGCGACTGGGCGCCGGCCCTACTGGTGCTCGTGCTCGGCCTGGTCGGCTGGCAGCAGGCGATCAGGATCTTCGCGATCGAGGACTTCTTGCTCCCCAGGCCGACGGTCATCGCGACGACGTTTTGGGAGGGTCGCGACGAATTGCTTCGCGCAGGCTGGTTCACGTTCCAGGAGGCGCTCGGCGGCTTCGCCATCGGCTGTGGGGCGGCCGTGGCCCTCGCACTTCTGCTCGCCCGCTGGCGAGGGCTCGGCCGGGCGTTGATGCCGTACGCGATCGCGGCGAACGCGATCCCCATCATCGCGTTCGCTCCCATCACGAACGCCTGGTTCTCGCCGCTCACGAAAAGCTCGAAGATCGCGATCGCGGCCGTTCTCTGCTTCTTTCCCGTGCTGGTGAACGCTCTCCGCGGGCTTACCTCCGTGCGGCCTGCGTCCATCGATCTGATGCGATCGTATGGGGCGGGCGAGTTGGCGATCTTTCGCCAAGTGCGGCTCCCGACGGCGCTGCCCTACATCTTCACCGGGATGAAGGTGGCCAGCGTGCTCGCGATGATCGGTGCGGTTGTGGGCGAATACTTCGGCGGGTCGTTCGAGGCGCTCGGCGTCTTGATACGGAGTCGCGCCCAGATCTTCGCGTTTGCCGAGGCATGGGCCGCAATCGTGGTGGCGTCCGGGTTCGGCATCGCCTTCTATCTTGCGATTGCCCTGATCGAGCGAGTCACGCTGCATTGGCTGCCGGCGGCAAGGGAGTGAGAAAAAGTCCACAATCGCCCCGACGGAACAGGACATACGAGGGAGGAAGATGAAGACGAGCTACATGATCGGGACGGTCCTCGTCGCTGCTGCGGCAGCGGTCGCGGCCGCAGCCGCCATCAGCACGTCCGCGGGCGCAGCGCCCGAGCGCTCGAGCCTGACGAAGGTCACGCTTCAGCTGAAATGGGTCACGCAGGCTCAGTTCGCCGGGTACTACGCGGCGAAGGCGAAGGGCTATTACCGGCAGGCGGGGTTGGACGTTCGGATCAAGCCTGGCGGGCCGGACATCATTCCGGAGCAGGTAGTCGCCGGTCGGCAGGCGGAGTTCGGCATCAACTGGTTCTCGAACCAGCTGGCGGCACGCGACAAGGGCGCAAACCTGGTGAATATCGGGCAGGTGTTCACGAGGAGCGGCCTTACTCTGTTGACCTGGAAGGACACAGGGCTGAACACGATCGCGAAGCTGCGCGGCAAGAAGGTGGCGAACTGGCTCGGCGGAAACGAATGGGAGGTCTTTGCCGCCCTCACCAAGTTCGGAATGGACCCGACGCGAAACAGAGGGGTCACGATCGTCCAGCAGCCCTTCGACATGAATTTCTTTCTCCGGCGCCAGGTCGACGCGGCGTCGGCCATGACGTACAACGAGCTGGCCCAGGTACTGGAGGCGAAGAACTCGAAAACGGGGAAGCTCTACCAGCCCAAGGATCTGAACGTGATCAAGATGGAGGCCGTCGGGACGGGCATGCTCGAGGACGGCATCTTCGTGCGGGGCGACTGGATCAGCGACAAGGCCAACCAGGCCACCGCGCGCAAGTTCCTCGCCGCTTCGTTCAAGGGCTGGGTCTACTGCCGCGACCATCTGCGCGACTGCGTCAAGATCGTGCTCGCGAACGGGCCGGCGCTGCCTCGAGGGCACCAGACCTGGCAGATGAACGAGATCAACGCGCTCATCTGGCCCGCCCCGAAGGGCATCGGGATCATGGATCCCAAGTCCTACAGCCGAACGGTGAGCATCTCGCGCCGCTTCAAGGTGGTCAAGAAGGCGCCGAAGGGCGCCTTCCGCACCGACCTGGCGCGGGCTGCGGTCGCAACGCTCCGGCGGCAAGGCGTCGACGTCACCGGGAAGCGCTGGAAGAAGGCAACGATCAAGCTGACAGCCGGCGGCAAATAGGAGCTCGCACGTTGGCGGGGGCGCTCCGCCGCCCCCGCCAACCGGCGTGGCGAGAGGAGACGGTATGTCGATTCTGATCAAGGGAGGCCGTGTCATCACGGCGGCCGACGATTACGTGGCGGACATCTTCGTCGAGAGCGAACGGGTGTCCCTGATCGGCGAGTCGCTCGACCTGCAGGCCGACAGGGTGATCGACGCGGCGGGCAAGTACGTGCTGCCCGGGTGCGTGGACCCGCATACCCACCTCGACATGCCGTTCGGCGGCACAGTCACCGCAGACGACTTCGAGTCCGGGCAGACGTCGGCGGCGTTCGGCGGCACGACGTGCCACGTGGATTTCGTCATCCAGGCGAAAGGTCAGAGCTTCGCCGAGGCTCTCGACACGTGGCACGGGAAGCGGGAAGGCAAGGCGGTCATCGACAACGGCTTTCACATGGCCGTGACCGACCTGTCTGAGGGCGGCTCGCTGCAGGAGCTCGCTTCGCTGCCCGACCAGGGTGTAACGAGCTACAAGCTCTTCATGGCCTACAAGGGCGCGCTGATGGTCGACGACGAGACGCTGTTCAGGACGATGCAGGTCGCGTCGGAGACAGGGGCGCTCGTGATGGTGCACGCCGAGAACGGCGACGCGATCGATGTGCTCGTCGAGCAAGCTCTCGCCGAGGGCAGGACGGAGCCGCATTTCCACGCGCTGACCCGCCCCCCGGAGACCGAGGGCGAGGCGACGAACCGGGCCATCCAGCTCGCGCGCGTGGCAGGCTCGCCGCTCTATGTCGTACACGTGTCGTGCAAGGACGCCATCGATCCGATCGCACGGGCCCGTGAGGCCGGGTGGAACACCTGGGGCGAGACCTGCACGCAGTACTTCTTCATCGACTACTCATTCCTCGAGCGACCGGACTTCGAGGGGGCGAAGTACGTCTACACGCCTCCGCCGCGCGGCAAGGAGCACCAGGAGCACCTGTGGAACGCGGTTCGCACCGACACCCTTTCCGTGATCTCGACCGACCACTGCGCGTTCAGGTGGGACGGGCAGAAGACGATGGGGCGCGACGACTTCTCGAAGATTCCGAACGGGGGACCCGGTATCGAGAACCGCCTGCACATGATCCACGAGTTCGGGGTCCGTTCGGGGCGGCTCACGCTGCACCGGATGGTCGAGCTGCTCGCGACGAGCCCGGCCAAGCTCTTCGGCCTCTACCCGAAGAAGGGCACGATCGCGGTTGGCTCGGACGCCGACCTCGTTCTCTTCGATCCCGACAAGCGGGTGACGCTCTCGGCGGACACACACCGTTCGAAGGCCGACTACAACCTCTACGAAGGCACCGAGGTGACCGGCGCGCCGGTCACGGTTCTCCTCAGGGGGCAGGTGCTGGTCGACGAGGGCGAGCTCGTCGCCCGACCGGGGATCGGCCGGTTCGTCAAGCGGGCTCGCTTCGGCGAGAGGCTGAACGAGGTGCGAGCCGAGGCGGTGGCATGATCGCCGCGCAGGCGCTGATTCGTTGATGCGCGCGGCTCAGATCGGGAAGATCGGGGAGCCTCCCGCGGTTCACGAGCTCGACCGGCCTGCCCGCGACGCCGGCGCCGTACTCGTCGCGGTGAAGGCGGTTGCACTGAATCCGCTCGACATCGCTGTCGGCGGCGGGCGCTTCTACGGCGGGCATCCTCCGCTGCCGTACGTCCCGGGCTGCGAGGCCGTGGGCACGGTCGTCGGGGGAGACGTCCTGGCCGAGGGTGCTCGGGTGTACCTCTTCGGCGGGGGGCTCGGGGTCAAGCGCGGCGGCACGCTCGCCGAGCTCGTGGCGGCCCCGGCCGACGCAGTATTTTCTCTTCCCGCAGAGGCGGACGAGGCCGTCGCCGTCGCGTGCGGGTGCGCCGGCGTCGCCGGGTGGGCTGCGACGACGCGCCGGGCCGCAGTGGGCCCGGACGACACCGTGCTGGTCCTCGCGGCAACCGGGACGGTCGGGAGCGTCGCGCTCCAGGCGGCGAGATTGCGGGGCGCGCGGCGAATCGTCGCCGCGGGCCGGCGTCGAGACGTGCTCCGGCGGGCGCTCGGGCGCGGGGCGGACGCCATCGTGTCGCTCGACGACGGCGACACGCTCGCCGCTCGGCTGAAGGAAGCGTGCGGCGGAGATGGGCCCACAGTCGTCATCGACCCCGTCTGGGGCGCGCCGCTCGCCGCCGCGGTGGAGGCAGCCGCCCCTCGTGCGCGGGTCGTGAACATCGGACAGTCGGCCGCCCCCGAGACGACTCTGCTCTCGGGTACCGTGCGCGGAAAGCAGCTATCGATTCTCGGCTACAGCAATTTCGCGGTTGCTCGAGACGAGTTTGGCAGTGCCTACCTCGAGCTCCTGGAGCACGCAACGGCCGGTCGCGTCGAGCTCGACGTAGAGACCTTCCCGCTCGAGGACGTGAGCGGGGCCTGGAACCACCAATCGGCGGGCTCCGGGAGCAAGCCGGTGGTGATTCTCTAGCAGGAGGCGCCCCGCCCGGCGAAGCC
>JACCTQ010000317.1 GCA_013812265.1 Actinomycetota bacterium | reverse complement strand
TGCTCAGGGCCGGCCGCCGACGATCGCTGTGACGGGGACGGGGTCGAGCTGGATCGCCTGCTCGAGCAGCCTGTAGAAAAGGAGGCCGCGGCGCTGCGAGTTGCGGCGGTTGAAGCGGAAGGTGAACTCGTCCAGGTAGAAGTCGAGCTGGTGCGGGCGGGTGGCTCCTTGGTGGGTGCCGAGCAGCCATCGTTTGAGCAGCGAGGAGACGCGGTGGGCGCGGGGCATGGCGACGTGCGCCGGGTCGCCGCTGGCCGCGATGCTGGTCGGCTGATGGAGGAAGCCGGCGGCGGCGAGTCCGCCGTAGCCCTGCCAGCGGTCGGTGTAGACGACGGAGCCCGGCGCGACCGCGTGGGCGACAAAGTCGGTCAGGGTCGGGCCGGAGCAGTCGGGGATGCGGGCGAGCCGGACACGGCCGCAGACGCCGCGTGCTCGCGCCTCGACCGCGATCGCGATGATCGCCTTGTCGGCGAAAGTGCCGCGTCCGAGCCTTCCTGGCGCGGAGGCTCCGACGGCGGTCTCGTCGACCTCGAGCTCACCGACGAGCTTGTCTCGGCCCGGCCGCACCATCGCCCGGCGCAGCTTGTGCAGTAGCGACCAGGCGGTCTCGTAGCTCCCCAGGCCGAGCAGACGTTGCAGACCGAGCGCGCTCACGCCGTGCTTGGTGCCCGTCAGATACCAGCCGGCCGCGAACCACGTCGTCAGCGGCAGGCGCGTGTCGGCGAATACCGTCCCGGCTGTCACCGAGACGTCGAGCCGGCAGCGCGCGCAGCGGAGATTCCTTCCCTTGCTCATCCGCCAAGCCCGGCCGCAGCCACAGCCGGGACAAGCAAACCCGCCCGGCCAACGAAGCGCGGCGAGGTAGTCCAGACACGCCTCGTCATCGGCAAACCACGCATTGAACTCGCGCAGCGTGCCCGGATAGTCGCGGCTGGCCAGCGGAGCGTCCACCACGGCAGCATCGCACCAGGCCATGACGGAATCAGCACAAAGGGGCGTCATCCCGATAGCCCACTAGAAGGAAATGATCAAGGCGGACAGACGCCTCGAATCCGACGCTGAGCTAATCGGTGCGGCTCTGGATGATCCGGACTCGTTCCGCGTCCTCTACGACCGCTACGCCGAGCGGCTTCACGCGTTCTTCATGCGGCGCACGGGGAGTGGCGACGTGGCGGTCGACCTGACGGCAGAGACGTTCGCGCGGGCGTGGGCAAGCCGGCGCCGCTTCCGCGACCAGGTGGAAGGAAGCGCGGCACCATGGCTGTTCGCGATCGCGCGTCGTGTCCTGATCAAGTGCGTCTCGCGGCGTCGGCTCGAGACGACGATTCTGGAGCGGCTCCAGGTGGATCTGCGCTCATCGGACCAAGCCCGGGTGACACCAGACGAGCGGTGGCTGGACGGACTCGATACTGACGTTGCAGCCGCCCTCCACGCGCTCCCCTGTGACCAGCGGCAGGCGATCGAGTTGCGAGTCGTTGGCGAGCTGCCGTACGCGCGGATCGCGAGCCGGCTCGGATGCACGCCGACCGCCGTCCGCATCCGCGTCTCGCGTGGCCTCGCGACCCTGCGCGCCCGACTGGAGGGAATCCAAGGATGACTGACGTGAGTGCACAACTCGACCAAGTTGGCGACGCTCTTCAGCGCGCATGGAGGCAGGATCACTCGAGACACCGCCAGAACCGGTTGCTTCGAAGGCAGCGGCGACTCGCGGTAGTCCTCACGCTCGCTGCCGCAATAATCGGCGGTGGAGCGGCGATCGCGGCCGGCGTGCTGCTGAAGAGCGCGGCCGACGAAGAGCAGGGCATCGTGGGGGGCCATCAACTCTTCGCCGGTAGCGAGCCGACCTGCAAGCCAGTAAGCGCGACCTCGTTCCGCTGCACGCTCGACAGGCCTCCGACTGGAATGACCTTCTATACCGAGGACCGCAAGGGCTCGACGGTCTACGACGGGAAACGCTTTACCCCCGTGTTCGACAAGCTTCTCGGCGTCAAGGTCGAGACGGTTGATTCCACCCGGCACGTTGACGGAGGCTGCGTCTCTATCAGCGCCGACGGCCGCACATGGAACTGCTTCCTCGGCCAGAGCGCTGTCGATCACGACATCATCGGCCCGGCATTGCTCGGCGCCTATCTTCCCGAGCCTGCCACCGGCTGATCCATGTTGCCGCGCGACGTTATTCGCCGCCCATGCTGGACTCGGTTCCCGGGTGTTGCGTTACGCCGCCCGGCCGCGTAAGGAGTCTGTTTGGGTGTCCGTTGCGGCCTTGTGCCGGAAGTCCCAGGGTGCAAAGGTGAACGCCATGATGATGCGTGCGGGGTTGGTCAGCGTCGCGGCGGCAGCACTCGCGTCGCTCGCCGTTGCGCTTCCCGCGTCCGCAAACGACGACCCGCTCCCCACCTGTACCTGGCCACCCACGGTCGCTCCATGCGTGCTCCCGCCGGGCGTGCCGGTCTCGAGCCCGCCTCCGCGGCCCTATCTTCCGTTTGTGCGTCTGCCTTGGGATCCGAAGGTCGATCTCGCTTTGGCCAAGACGCAACCGCGAGCCGGGAAGACTTTCCTCGCGGTCACCGCGATCCTGCAAGAGCCCGAAAAGGCGAAGAGCGCCGACGCGCTCTGCGAGGCGTTCCTCGGCGAGCGGCGACTTGTCGGCACAGCGCACAACGCCTACTCATCGGCCGGGGTGCT
>JACCTQ010000300.1 GCA_013812265.1 Actinomycetota bacterium | reverse complement strand
ACGACATCGGCATCGTCGCCGAGCTGACGGATCGCATGGTCGTCATGTACGCGGGGCGTATCGTCGAGGAAGGTCCGACCGGCGACGTGCTGACCGACCCGAAGCATCCGTACACGCAGGGCCTGGTGGCAGCGATCCCGCGGATCGTCGGCGACATGTCGGACGCCCGCCCGCTCCCCGGCTCGCCCCCGGACCTGACGACGATCCCGGCGCAGGGTTGCGTCTTCTTCGACCGCTGTCCGCTGAGAATGGACATTTGTGAGCTGGAGCACCCTCCGCTCGTCACGCTCGACGGCGGACGCCGGGTCGCCTGCCACATGCTGGCACCGCCGCGAGCGCACGCTTTCCCGGTCCCGTGATCCAGGCCGTCGGCATCCGCAAGACGTTCCCCGGGAAGCGAGGCCCGCTGGGCCACGCTCAGGTGCGGGCGCTGCGGGGCGTCGCGCTGGAGGTTCCGAAGGCCGGGGCCGTTTGCGTGATCGGCGAGTCCGGAAGCGGGAAGACGACGTTCGGCCGCATCGTCGCGGGGCTCGAGTCGTTCGAGGCCGGCGAGCTGACGCTGGACGGGACCCGCATCGACACGCTTCCGCTGCGCGAGCGCCAGCCGTACTTCCGCAAGGTCCAGCTGGTCCACCAGGACCCCTACTCCGCGCTCAACCCCACGCGAACGATCGAGCAGACGCTGCAGGCGCCGCTTAAGCTGCAGGCCAAGCGGCTCGGCGCGGACCGCGCCTGGATTCGCGAGCGCGCCCGTGAGCTGCTCGGGCTCGTAGGTCTCAACTGGCGCTCGGTGCTCTACAAGTACCCGCACGCGCTCTCCGGCGGGCAGCGTCAGCGGGTCGTGGTCGCGCGAGCGCTCACCGTCGACCCCGAGGTCCTCGTCGCCGACGAGGCGGTGTCGATGATCGACGTCTCGCTGCGACTCGGCATCCTCCAGCTCCTCGGAGACCTCCGCGCTCGGCTCGGGATCTCGATCCTCTTCATCACCCACGACGTCGCAACTGCGCGCTATGTCAGCCAGGACGGCGAGATCTACGTCCTCTACCGGGGCGAGGTCGTCGAGCGCGGCCCCACGGACGAGCTGATCACCGCCCCGGTGCACCCCTACACGCAGGCTCTGCTCTCCGCCGTCCCCGTCCTGCGCGGGCTCGAGGAGCCCGGGCCGGACCGCTACATCCCGCTACGGCCGCTGGAGGAGGACGACCGGCCCGAGGACATCTGCCTCTACTCTCCGCGCTGCCCGTTCGCGACGGAGCGCTGCCGCACCGAGCACCCGGAGCTCCGGCCCGCAAACGGCAACGGCCACTTCAAGGCCTGCTTCCACCCTGCCCCCCGCCGGGTGGTCGCCATGCCGGTCCAGGCCGACCGCTAGGCACGTGGCCGCAGTCCTGCGAACGGGCGCATCCGCGACCGGCGGCGCGGAGCAGGCGCGCCTGGAGTGGCTACCGGAAATCGTCGCCTTCGCGGACGGCGTCTTTCGCGCGAGCGGCCGCGGGTCGATGGCCGGCGACTACCCCTGCCTCTTCGACCCCGGGAACGTGGAGCATCTCTTCGTCCACCGCGAGCACGGGCGGATCGCCGGCCTCGCCGGGGCGCTGCCCTGCGATCTGCTGCTGGACGGCCGGCCCGTACGCGCGGCGGGCATCGGGTCGGTCGCCACCGCGCCGCACCTCCGCGGACACGGCGTCGCGTCGCGGTTGCTCGGGCTGGCCGAGGAGGCGCTGCGGCACGAGGGCTGCCGGCTGCTGCTCATCTCCGGCGGGCGCGGCCTCTACCGGCGCTTCGGCGCGGTGCGGGTCGGCAGTGTTCGGTGGTACCGGCTCGACCGGCCGCTCGCGGTAGGCAGCCGGTGGACGGTGACGCGTCTCCGCCGTGACGGGCTCTCCGCCGCGGCGCAGTTGTACGACCGCCGCCGCACCCGCTACGTACGCACGCCGGCCGCGCTCGACCGCCTCTTCGCCGCGGCCGGCTTCGCAGCCGCCGAGCAGGGCGAGCAGGCGGGGTTTCTCGCCTCGGACGGGGTCGAGCTGCGCGCGTACGCGATCGTCGTCTCGGGCGCGAGGCACCATCCCGACGTCCAGCTCGTCAGCGAGTGGGCCGGCGACCCGGACGGGCTCGCCGCGATCTTCGACGCCGTCCTCCGGGCGGGCGGTGGCGCGGTGCTCGTGCCGCTCCTCGACGCCGACGCCGAGCTGGCCGAGCGGCTTCCAGGTTCTTCGGCGGTTCCGCGTGAACCGTTCCCATACACGGTGAAGGTCATAGACGGCGTCGGCCTCTGGGAGGATCTAGGGCTCGGCGCCGGCGGCGCGCTCGGCGAGCGCAGCCCCGGCGTCTACACGCTGGGAGTTGGCGACGTGGCCCGCACGCTCGGGGCGGCCGGGCTCACGTCCCTTCTTTTCGGGCATACGAGTGCGATCGAATCGTGGCCGCCGCCTGCGCTCCCCGAGGTGTTACCCGTCCCGTTCGTCTGGCCGCAAGGACTCAACTACGTCTAGCGTGGGCACGTCCGCGGCGGAGCTGGCCGTCGACGTCCGGCCGGGCGTCGCGACCCCGTCGCGCACAGCCCTGGGCGGCGCACTCGACGTCGTGCGTGAAGCGCTCGCCGACGGCTTTCCGCCAGGGGCCGCGCTCGCCGTGGTCGACCGCGACGGCATCGCCGCGCGCGCCTTCGGGGGGCTGGCCGTGACCGAGCCGGAGATCCCCGTCGCCTTCGGGACCATCTTCGACCTCGCCTCGCTGACGAAGCTCGTCGTCACCGTCCCGCTCGCCCTGGCGCTCGAGGAGCGTGGTGCCTGGGGCCTCGACGATCCCGTCGCGCGCTGGCTCCCCGGCTACCCCTCGCACGAGATCTCGCTCTGGCACTGCCTCACCCACTGCTCCGGGCTCCCCGCTTGGCGGCCGTTCTACGAGCACGGCCAGGGCATGCGCGCGGTCCAGCGTCTCGTCTACGCCGAACGGCGCGAGCGGCCGCTTGGCGAGGAGGTCTGCTACAGCGACCTCAACTTCATGCTGCTCGGCTGGGCAGCGGCGCGCTGCGCGGGCGAGCAGCTCCAGCGGGCAGCGCGGCGGATCGTGCTCGAGCCGCTCGGGATGCGAGACACTCGCTACCGCCCGCCGGAGTCCTGGCAGCGCAGGATCGCCGCGACGGAGGACGTGTGGGGCATCGTGCACGACGAGAACGCCCGTGCGCTCGGCGGGGTCGCCGGCCATGCAGGGCTTTTCGGCCCGCTCGCCGACCTCGCGCGCTTCGTCCGGGCACTGCTCCGGCCGGACGAGCACCCCGTGCTGTCTCGCGACGCACTCGAGCGGATGACGCGCCGCCAGACGGGCGACCCGCCCGAGGTGCGCGGTCTCGGCTGGCAGGTGCAGCCGTTCGGGATGGCAACCGGCTGGCCTGACGACACCTACGGCCACACGGGCTTCACGGGCACGTCGCTGGTGGTATCGCCGCAGGCGGGGCTCGGCGTCGTCCTGCTCACGAACGCCGTGCACGCGCGACGCCGCAGCGCGGAGATCGTGGCCCTTCGCCGGGCTTTCCACAGCGCGCTCGCAGCCGGCATTTGATCGCGCCGACCACTGCCGGCCTCGACGAGTTCCTCGACAGGCAGCCGGGACACCGCAGGCTGGGCTGGCTCGCGAACGCCGGCGCGGTCGAGCGGCGAGCGCTCCGCTTCGGCCCGGAGGAGGCGCTTCGCCGGGGACATCAGGTCGTCCGTCTCTTCGCGCCCGAGCATGGCGTCCACGGTGTCGCCCAGGCCGGTACGGCGGTCGCCCACGGCCGCGACCCTCTTACAGGCCTCCCCGTGTGGAGCCTCTATGCGGCCGGCGACGGCGACAGCAACGCCCCGGAGGCGTTCGAGGGGATCGACGCCGTCGTCGTCGACCTGCTCGACCTCGGCGCTCGCTACGGAACGTATGCGGCCACCGCATCGCGGTTCCTGGAGTGCGTGGCACGCGATCGGCCGGAGCTCGAGGTGCTCGTGCTCGACCGGCCGAACCCGCTGGGCCGGGCGATCGAGGGGCCGTTGCTGGAGCCCGGCTTCGAATCGCTGGTGGGGCTCGGTCCGCTCCCTATCCGCCACGGGCTGACGCTCGGAGAGGTCCTGCGGTGGCACGTACGCCGGCGCCGCCTCGACGTGGCGTTGGAGGTCGTGCCCGCGCGCGGCTGGCATCCCGGCCGGGTCTCTCCCCCGCGCCCGTTCATTCCGCCCTCGCCGAACCTCAACGTGTTCGAGGCGCAGCTGCTGTATCCCGGCTCGTGCCTCTTCGAGGGAACGAACCTCTCGGAGGGCCGCGGCACGGCGACCCCCTTTCAGCTCTTCGGCGCGCCCTGGCTCGACTCCGGCCGCCTGCTCGACCGGCTCGAAGGCGAGGCTCCGGGAGTCGCCTTTCGCCGCATCCTCTTTCGCCCGCAGTCCTCGAAGCACGAGGGCGAGGTCTGCGAGGGGCTCTTCATGCACGTGCTCGACCCTGACGGCGTGCAGCCGGTCGCGCTCGGTTGCCTGCTGCTGGCGGCCGTGTTCGCCGAATTCGCCGAGGCCGAGCTGCTCATGCCTTCGCGCCCGGAAGGCCGGCGTTTCCTCGACCTGCTCTGGGGGAGCACCGAGCTCGGCGACCGCCTCGCTGCGCGACGGAGCGCACCCACCCCGGAGCCGATGGCGGGATTCCACGCCTCGATCGCGGACGACCTGCTCTACGCGGCCGTCTGAGCGAGCAGGACGGCCCCGAGCTCCGGCGGCAGCACCGGGTCGACCGCACCTGTCTCGCCCGCGAAGCGCTCGCGGACCGCCGGCAGGCGAAAGACACCGCCGACAGCTGCGACGCCGAGCGGTCCCAGACGCCGTTGCAGCACGCGCGCAAGTCCCACGAGGTGGTCGGCCGCCCTGGTCAAGAGCGCGTCCGCGACTTCGTCCTCCTTGGCGGCAGCACCCACGAGCGGCACGAGTCGCGCGAGGCGCAGCCGGTCGGCCGGAGCCGAGTAGACATCCGCCAGCAAGCGGTCGAGATCCATCCCCAGCCGCTCTTCGAGGAGCGTCTCCAGCCGAGTGCTCGGGCCGGTCCCGTCGCGAGACCGTAGGGCGGCGCGTACGGCCTCGCGGCCGATCCAGTACCCGCCGCCCTCGTCGCCGAGGACGTATCCGTGGCCGCCTGCGCGCGCTCGCGTTCCGCGGCCGTTCACGCCCAGCGCGATCGATCCCGTGCCGGCGACCACGACGATTCCCGGCCCACCCTCGAACGCGCCGAGGCGCGCGATCTCCGCGTCGTCCGCGACGACGACCTTCGCCTCCACCCGGCGCGAGAGCGCGGCCTGGAGACGGGCGGCCGCACCACCCCGGAGCCCCGGAAGCCCGATGCCGGCCCGGTGCGCGCCGCTGTCGTCCACGAGGCGGGCGAGCCGCTCCATGACATCCGCGTGGAGGAGCGCGTTGAGCGGTCCCGTCTCGCTCCGGTGGACCACCGCCCCGTTCGTGACCAGCACGGCCCGCGTGGCCGTCCCGCCGGCGTCGACCCCGAGGATCACGGGCGCAGCAGGCGCTCGGCGGCGGCGGCCACGGCGACGCGCGCGCTGCCGTGTGCCGTCAGCACCGGCGGGTCGAGTGGTTGCGGGTCGGGGACCCCGAAGGCGACGACGATCGCCTCGGGACGCCCCGTGCGGACCCGCTGCAGGACGTCGCGCTGCCATGGATACCGGTGCGGTTCCTCCGCGGAGACGACGAGCGGGCGCCCCTCGGCCCGTGCCAGTAGCTCGTCGACATCCGGCGGCGGTGCGTCGAGACGTTCCCCGTCGACCGCAGGCTCACGCACGCGAAGCTCGTCCAGCAAGCTGCCGGAGGCACCGCCGATACCGGCGCCGCGTCCGGAGAGGAGCTCGATCACGACCGGAGGCGCCGCGAGCCTGATCTCGCCCGCGACCGAGACGGCGCGCCGCGCGGCCTCGACGCCCAGGTGGCGGTCCACCTCCCCGGCGGCCGGTGTTCGCGCGGCGAGGGCGAGCCGGTCGACCCGCCCGGCGGCCTCTTCCAGACGCTCCGTTGCCAGCGTGCCGTCGCGCATCGCCTCTTGCAGCGCGAGACGCGCGTCCTCCTGCGGCGCCTCCCGTCCGATACAGAGGAGGTCGGCGCCGGCTTGGAGACTGCGGACAGCTCCCCGGGCGACGCCGACCGAGCCGGCGATCGCCTCCATCTCGAGCGCGTCGGTGACGACCGCGCCGCCGAAGCCGAGCTCCTCGCGAAGGAGCCCGGTAAGTATCGGCCGGCTCAGCGTCGCCGGCGCCTCGTCGAGCGCCGTGAAGTGGACGTGGGCCGTCATGATCGCCTCGACGCCGGCCTCGATCACCGCTCGGAACGGCACGAGCTCGACCTCGCGCAGCTGCTCCAGGCCCCGCCCGATCCGCGGTAAGCCGAAGTGCGAGTCGACGGTCGTGTCACCGTGCCCCGGAAAGTGCTTCGCGCACGCGCCGACGCCACGCTCCTGCGTTCCCTCTACGAAGGCGACGCCGTGGGCTGCCACCCGCCGGGGGTCGGCGCCGAACGAGCGGACTCCGATCACCGGGTTGGCCGGGTCGGAGTTGACGTCGACGACGGGCGCGAGATTCAGGTTCGCCCCCACCTTCGCGAGTGCGCCGGCGACAGAGCGGGCGACCTCCCGCGTCAGCTCGACGTCGTCCACGGTCCCGAGGGTCAGAGCGTCGGGAAAGGAGGAACCGTGCCGAGCCTCGAGCCTGGTCACGGTCCCGCCCTCCTCGTCGAGCGCGACGAGGAGCTCCGGCCGTTCCGAGCGCAGCGCCGCGACGAGACCTGCGATCTCCTCGGGCTCGCCGAGGTTGTCCGCAAAGAGGATGACGCCGCCCAGGCCGGCTGCCGCGAGCCGGCGGATCCGGTCGGGCGCCGTACGGCCCTCGAAGCCGAGTAGCAGGCAGCGATCGACGAGCTCGGTCACGTTGCCGCTGCCTGCCTATCCCGAGCGACGAGGAGTCGCTGCGGCGGCTCCTTCGCCGGCCCCGGGAGCCTCAGAGCCCCACGGCCGGGAGTCACGCTACCGAGCAAAGAGGCGGCTCGCGCGCCCGTGCACGAGGGAAGGGAGCCGGTGAGCCCGTGAACCGTGAGGAAACCAAGCACCGCAAAGGCGTAGGCCTCCTTCGCATGGGAGGGGATGCCGTAGTCGTCGCTCCGGCGAAGCA
>JACCTQ010000090.1 GCA_013812265.1 Actinomycetota bacterium | reverse complement strand
GAGACAGGTGAGCTACAGGGCGCGCTCTCGATCGGCGCCTCCACCGGTCCCGGCGCGCACCTCGTGCCCCTCCTCCTCTGTGAGTTCCAGCGCGAGCATCCCGCTCTCCGCGTCTCTCTCTCCATCTCCGACACGTACGCCGTCATCGAGGACGTGGCGAAGCGAGAGCTCGAGCTCGGTGTGGTAGGCGCACTGCGGCGTCACCGCTCGCTCGAGTTCACCCCCATCGCACTCGACGAGATCGTGCTCGCCGTCCCGCCGGGCCACCGCTTTGCCGACCAGGCGGTAACGCTGGATGCGCTTCGGGAGGAGCCGCACATCGTCATGCAGGAGGGAGCAGGCGTCCGCCAGGTGATCGAAGACGAGCTGCGGCGGGCGGGCCTTCGGTTGCAGGCAGAGCTCGACCCGAAGCTGGAGCTCGGGCTGCAGGAATCGGTGAAGAGCGCCGTTGCCGCCGGTTACGGCATCGCCTTCATCTCGCGCACCGCTATCGACGGTGAGCTCGCCGCGGGACAGCTCGCGTCGGCCCGGGTGGAGGGGTTCGATCCGCGACGTCAGATCTATCTCGTGCGCGCGCGGGGACGCGCCGCGACGCGAGCGGTGGAGGCGTTTCTCGAGTTCGCGCGCGGCCGCCTTTCGGCGCAGGCATGATCGTCCGCTGGGGACTCGACCAGCTCGGCGGCGTGCTGGAGGACCTGAGCTGCAATGAATCCCTCCTGGTGGCGAGCGAGCGCTGGAGGGACGTGGAGCTTCCGGTCACCCGGCGGTTCCACGGCGTGCGCTCGCATGCACCGATCGACAGCGTCGAGGCGGCGCGGGCGGCCGCAGGTGCCGCGGACTGCCTCGTCGGGCTCGGCGGCGGGAGTGCCATTGACACGGCGAAGGCGGTCTCAGCCGAGACCGGCCTGCCGGTGATCTCGGTGCCCACCACCTACGCCGGGGCCGAATGGACGCCGTTCTTCGGCATGCGTGACGAAGCCCGCGGCGTGAAGACCGGTGGCGGCGGGGCCCGCCTGGCAGCGATCGTCTACGAGCCGGAGCTAACTCTGGAGCTCCCGCGCGCCGAGTCGGGCGGGACAGCGCTGAACGCGCTTGCCCATTGCGCGGAGGCGCTCTACGTGCAGAGCCGAAACGACGGGGCCGACCGGCACGCGCTTCGTGGCGCACGCCTGATCAGCGAGTTCCTGCCCACGGTGCTGAGGGACGGCCGCAACCTGGATGCGCGAACCAGGCTGCTGGAGGGGGCCGCGGAGGCCGGCGCGGCGCTCGGGAAGTCGGGGCTCGCCCTCGGTCACGCGATGGCCCAGGCGCTCGGTGGTCGCTACGGTCTTCCGCACGGCGCCCTGAATGCGATCTGCCTTCGGGCGGCGCTGCGCTTCAATGCGGAGGTCGCCGGTCCCGCCCTCCAACGCTTCGCGGAGGCCATGGGCGCGGACGACGCCGTCGCGCGAGTGGAGGAGCTGGCCGGTCTTGCCGGCTTTCACCGTCTCCGTGATCTCGGGGTCCCCGTGAACGAGCTGGACGAGGTGGCCGAGGCCACAGCGACCCGAGCCGGAGCGAAGGCGAACCCGCGCCCGGCGAATGCGGCTCAGATAGCGAAGCTGTTGCGGGAGGTGTGGTGAAACTCCCGCACATCCCCACGGAGAGGGGACGCGTAAGGGCGTCCTAACGGACGGACCGAGTTGGGCCTCGGTCCTTCAATAGAGATCCAGGAACTGGATCTCTAGATTGCCCAGCTGCCCCCGCGGAGCACCGGCACCCGATCTCCTTCGCGTGTCAACCCGGTGACGTCGACCCCGTCACCGCCGATCATGAAATCGATGTGGATCTCGCTCGTGTTGACGCGGGCGAGATCCTCCTCGCCGACGCTGAAGGCGTAGGCGCTACCGAGGGCGATGTGGCTCGCGGCGTTCTCGTCGAGCAGCGTGTCGAAGAAGACGGTGCCAGCCTGGCCCACTCGACCGTCCCGGTCGACCAGGGCGACCTCGCCCAGGCGCGCCGCGCCTTCGTCCCGTGAGGCTCGGGCGCGGAGCGTGTCGATTCCCGTGCGAGCGTCCATGGCCACGGCTCGACCGCCTTCGAAGCGAACAGTCAGGCCGTCGACGAGCGTCCCGGCGATCTCCAGTGGCTTCGTGGCGCGAACCGTCCCCTCCACTCGCTCGGGGTCGGGGGCGGTGAAGATCTCTTCGGACGGGATGTTGACCATGTGCGGAAGCCCGTCCTTCCGCGAGAAGCGGGCGCTGTACCAGCGGGACGAAGGCAGCAGGCCGATCGTGAGGTCGGTGCCGTCGCCCTCGAAGTGGAGGGCGTCGAACGTGCGCGCGTCGAGTCGGGCGGCCACCGCGTCGAGGAAATCCGACCGCTCGCGCCACGCACCTCGCGGGTCCGGCTCGTCGAGGCAGCACACGAAGACGATCTCGTCCCACAGCCGCGCGAGCGCGGCCCCTGGATCCAGGTGCGGATGGACGACCTCCGCCCAGTCGCTCGTCGGGTAGACGCCGACCGTCCAGTTGATCGAGCGCTCGTTGATCACCTGGCTGCTCTCCTTCAGGGCAGGCAGGAGATCGCGGCCGGCCCGTTCCGGGTCGACGTCGCTGAGCAGTCCAGGCGTGACCCGCGGCGTGAGCGCGACGAGCGCCGCGCCTTCGGCGCCGAGCGCCAGGAACCGCTGCCCGTACCAGGGCGGTACGTACGCGAGCGTGTCCTCTGGCGCGTGCTCGATGCGCACCCGCTTCACGTGGCCGTCGAAGTACGAGACGTCCACGAACTTCGCGCCGCGGCGATACGCGCTCTCCGCGATGTGCCGAACGAGGATCTGCTTGCTCGGGTCGGCGGAGACCGCGACGACCTGGCCCGGCTGGACGTTCGCGCCGACGTGGACGAGTAAGTCGGCAAGGTCGCGGGTGCGTTGCTCTTGCACGGGGGCAGCATAGTGAGGATCGATCACAGCTTCCGTGGACGATAAGTCTTTCTAATGAACTGAATTAGGAATGGTTGCTATATTCGTGCAGTCGTGGCGGAGAGCCTCCTCTTTGATGTGCTCGTGGTCGGAAGCGGTGCAGCGGGTCTAGCCGCGGCCGTCTCGGCCGAGCGCGCCGGCGCCCGCGTTGCTGTGGCGACGAAGGGCTCGCTGCAATCGTGCAACTCGGCGAAAGCCCAAGGCGGGATCCAGGCGGCCTTTGGCGAGGACGACTCCCCCGAGCAGCACGCTCAGGACGTCTGGACGAGTTCCCATGAGACAGCCGATCGCCGCCTCGTCGATGTGCTGACGGGCGAGGCGCGCGACGCGATTCACTGGCTGGAGGCGCTCGGCGTCGAGTTCACCCGCGAGAACGGCGGCTACCGACTAGCACGCTGCGGCGGCGCCACTCGGCGGCGCCTGCTGCAGGTAGGTGATCGCACCGGCTACGCGATCACGGCCGCGCTGCGCGAGGCATTCGAGGCGTCCAAAGGGGTCGTACTTCCACACCATCCGCTGATCGCCCTGCGCTCTACGGAGAACGGGTGGGTAGCCACCTGCCGTCAGAAGACCGGCGACCACGTGGAGATCGAAGCCGCCACGGTCGTGCTCGCCGCCGGCGGTCGCTGCTGGAAGGAGGCCGAGGATCGAGGCGAGCTCTCCACGAATCACCCCGGCGCCACGGGCGAGACGACGCGGATCGCGATGGAGGTGGGAGCCGAGGCGCGCGATCTCGATGCGCTCCAGTACCACCCGAACGGCGGCGTGTGGCCGTCGAACCTCCAGGGCTACTCGATTCCCGAGACCACACGCGCGTACGGTGCGACGCTCTTGAACGCTGAGGGCGAGCGGTTCACCGACGAGCTCGGGCCGCGCGACGCGGTCGCCGACGCGATCTTTCTCGAGGTCGACGAGGGTCGGGGCGTCACCAGCGAGGCCGGCCGCCCGGCTGTCCTGCTCGACACGACGCGGATTCCCAGGACAGACGCCGAGATCTCCTTGCCCTACATGCTGCGGCGGTACCGCGCGGCGGGCATCGACCCGCTCGAGCAGCCGATCCTCACCTACCCGGTGCTGCACTACCAGAACGGCGGCCTGGTCATCGACGAGCAGGCCGAGACCACGCTCGAGGGGCTCTACGCGTGCGGCGAGATCGCTGGCGGCACGCACGGGCGGAATCGGATGATGGGCAACTCGCTGCTCGAGTGCACGGTGTTCGGACGCCGCGCCGGCCGGGCTGCGGCCGAAAAAGCGAGGTCGTGACATGGCCATGGTCGAGACGGATCTGCAAGGTGTGGTCGAGGATGCGGCGGCGCACCTGTACGTCTGGGCTCTGAAGGACATTCCCCAGGACTTGCGGGACGCGCTGGCCGAGGCGCTGACACGGGAGACCTCGGTGCCCGGGCGCAGGGTGCTCGAGACGATTGTCCGGAACGTCGCTGTCGCCGACGAGGAAAAGAACCTCGTGTGCCAGGACACGGGGATCGCCGTCTACACGTGTCGCGTCGGAGAAGGTTTCCCGCTTCACCCGGCCGGGATCTACGAGGCGCTGAAAACGGGCACCGCGAGGGCGACGCTCGAGCACCCGCTGCGCTCGAACGCGGTACACACGATCACGCGGGAGAACACCGGCCCGAACATCGGCCATCGGTTGCCGATCGTGCACTGGGAGTTCATCGCGGACTGGGACGGCCTCGACGTCAAGTGCGTGCCCAAGGGATCGGGCTCGGAGAACATGAGCTTCCTGAAGATGTGCGTGCCCGCCGACGGTGTGAAGGGAATCAAGCAGTTCGTGCTCGAGTCCATCGTCGGGGCCGGCGGTAAGCCGTGCCCGCCGGGGATCGTCGGCGTCGGGATCGGCGGCAGCGCCGACTATGCGATGTACCTGGCGAAGGAAGCAATCGCGAGACCCATCGGCACGCGCAACTTCGATCCCATCGTCGCGCGACTCGAGGACGAGCTGTACCAGCTCCTGAACGAGACCGGGATCGGTCCGATGGGTCTCGGCGGCGACGTGACCGTGTTGCAGTGCCACATCGAGCACGCCGATACGCACATGACGCTGAACCCGGTAGCTGTCAATTACCAGTGCTGGGCCGCCCGGCGCGCGAGCGTCCACGTGAGCGCGGACGGCACGGTCGACTTCGACCGCGAGGCGTGATAATGGCCACGCACCGGCTCACGTTCCCGACGAGCGAGGAGGAGATCCGGAGCCTCCGCGCGGGCGACGAGGTGACGGTCGACGGTCACATCATCGGCATCCGCGACCGCACCCAGATTCGCATTTTCGATCAGGGCGTCGAGCCGCCGATCGACCTGGCGGGAGCGCTGCTCCTGCACACGGCCCCGAACGTGCGCAAGGTCGGACCGGGCCGCTACGAGAAGCTCTGCATCGGGACGACGACGAGCGCCCGCATGGTCCGGTTTACCGAGCCGCTCGGCGAGCGCTACGGCGTACGCGCCATCTGCGGCAAAGGGGGCCTGCCGGACGAGGCGATCGAGCCGATGCGGCGGCTCGGAATGGTCTATTTCGCCATCGTCGGCGGCGCCGCGGCGCTCGAGACGACGCAGATCGAAGAGATCGAGGAGGTCGCCTGGGAGGACTTGATGCCCGAGTGCCTCTGGAAGTTCCGCGTGAAGGACTTCGGGCCGCTCACGGTCGGGATCGACTCGCATGGGACATCCCTCTACCACGACGTCCAGGAGGCCGCACGCGAGCGGCTGGAGGGAATCATTGCCAGGCTCTGACGGCTTCCTCGGCCTGCCGCCGCGCTCCGCCGGCCTCACGCACGTGATCGACAAGGGCCTCGGCCCGCGCGCTGTGGAGGATCTGCTCGAGACGGCTGGCGACTACGTGGACATCGTGAAGCTCGGCTGGGGCACCGGCTACGTGACCCAGAATCTCCCGCGCAAGCTGGACATCTACCGGGCGTTCGAGAAGCCGGTCGTTCCCGGCGGAACCTTCATGGAAGCGGTCTACGCGCGGGACAAGCTGGATGAGTACCGGCGCTGGTTGTCCGACCACGGGTTCACGCACGTTGAGATCTCCGACGGCGCAGTCGAGATTCCACGCGAGCGGAAGCTCGAGCTGATCGACGAGCTGGCCCGGGATTTCACGGTGCTGTCCGAGGTCGGCTCGAAGGATTCGTCGGTGGAGTTCACGGACGCAGAGTGGACGCGGTGGCTTCAGGAGGAGCTCAGCGCCGGGGCGTGGAAGGTCATCACAGAGGCTCGAGAAGGCGCGACGGCGGGCTTGTTCACCCGGGAGGGCGATATGAGATCCGGTGTTGTTCTTTCTATCGCGGAGGTCGTAGACCTGCGCGACGTCATCTTCGAGGCCCCCACGAAGTCGGCTCAAGCCTGGTTCGTCAAGGTCTTCGGCCCTGAGGTCAACCTCGGAAACATCGCGCCGGAGGAAGTGATCCCGCTGGAGACGCTTCGGCTCGGGCTGCGCGCGGACACGCTGAAGGAGGTCTTGCTCCATGGCGAGCGCGCCGCCGCTTCCTGAGTCGAACAGCCCCGACGTCGAGGCGATGGGCGCGGAGGAGCTTCTGCGCTGGGGCTACGCCGAGTTCGGCGACCAGCTGTGCCTGACCTGCTCCTGGCAGAAGCAATCGTCGGCGCTCGTGCACATGGTCGCCGAGCTGGGATTGCCGCTCGACGTGATCGAGCTGGACACCCACCTCTTCTTTCGCGAGAGCTACGAGACGCGGGACCGGCTCGTTCGCCGCTACGGCCTGAACCTGATCCAGCCCGACGTCCTCACCGTTGCGGAGCAGCACAGGCACGAGGGACCGAATCTGTGGGAGCGAGACCCCGACCGCTGCTGCCATCTGCGCAAGGTGGAGCCGCTCATCGCAGCCCTCGAGCCCTACGACGCCTGGATCTCCGGCATCCGGCGTGACCAGTCGCCGAGCAGGGCCGAGACGCCGAAGCTCCAGTGGTCGGAGCGCTACGGCGTCTGGAAGGTCCACCCCCTCGTGGACTGGGACGAGCAACGAGTGTGGGCCTACATCAAAGTCAACGAGATCCCCTACAACCCGCTCCACGAGACCGGCTACCGCTCGATCGGCTGCATGCCCTGCACGAAGCCGACCCGGCCCGACGAGGAGGAGCGAGCGGGCCGCTGGGCGGGCTCGGACAAGCTCGAGTGCGGCCTTCACGTCGAGGCTCCCGCCTCGACGTGAAGGTTACGAGTGACGCCCCTGCACGGCGAACTGCAGCGGCTTCCACAGACGTCCTAGGTGAGGAGAACAAGTGACCAACGACGCGGCGACTTCTAACCATCCGGCGCAGCCGGATGGCATCTTCGCCCACGAGCATCCCGAGTCACGCGCGCGCCGCGATGGCGGTTTTACGCTCTGGTTCACCGGTCTCTCCGGTGCCGGCAAGTCGACCATCGCCCATCTCGTCGGGCCCGAGCTCGAGCGGCGCGGCGCGATCGTCGAGTACCTGGACGGCGACACCGTCCGTACCCACCTCTCCAAAGGGCTCGGATTCTCCAAGGAGGATCGCGACACGAACATCGAGCGGATCGGCTGGGTCGCGGCACGGCTGACGCGGCACGGCGCAGCGGTCATCGCAGCTGCCATCTCCCCCTACGAGGAGACGCGCCGACGGGCGCGCATGGCCATCGAGGAGTGGGGACCCTTCGTGGAGGTCTACGTGCGGGCATCGGTCGACGAGTGTGCCCGGCGCGACGTGAAGGGACTGTACGCCAAGGCGTTCGCCGGCGAGATCAAGGGCTTCACCGGGGTGGACGACCCGTACGAGCCTCCGTCCAGCCCGGAGATCGTCCTCGACACGGAGCAGCACAGCCCGGAGGAATCGGTGCAGTTGATCATGACGAGACTCGAGGAGCTGGGACTCGTGGCCGCCGGGGTAACCGCGTGAGCGTCGTTGCGACCGAGCGTCTGATCAGACCTCACGGCGGCGAGCTCGTGGACCGCACCGACGAGCGGCCCGAGGGCGTCGACAAGCTGGAGACGCTGACGCTCACATCCCGGGAGCTGTCGGATCTCGACATGCTGGCCTCCGGCGCCCTGTCGCCCCTCGCAGGCTTCATGGGTCGGGACGACTACGAGCGAGTCGTCGAGGAGATGCGTCTCGCGACTGGTCTGCCCTGGTCTCTTCCGGTGTGCCTCGCCGTCGAGCGCGCTCCGAAGGCTGACCGGGTGGCGCTCGCTGACGAGGCCGGCAGGCTGCTCGCCGTGCTCGACGTCCAGGAGGCGTACGAGTACGACGGGACGAGGGAGGCCGAGCAGTGCTTCCGCACGACCGACGAGGCGCACCCCGGCGTGGCAAGGCTGCTCCGGCAGCACGCGCTGTACCTGGCCGGGCGTGTGACGGTGTTCGAGCGCGCTGACGCCGAGTTCCCCGAGCTGGCTCTCGACCCCGCCGGCACGCGGCGCCTGTTCGCCGAGCGCGGCTGGCGGCGCGTGGTCGGCTTCCAGACCCGCAACCCCATCCACCGGGCTCATGAATACCTGACCAAGGGCGCGCTCGAGACCGTCGACGGGCTGCTCATCCACCCGCTCGTCGGGGAGACCAAGTCGGACGACGTGCCGGCGCAAACGCGTGTCGAGTGCTACCGGATCCTGCTCGACCGCTACTACCCCGCCGACCGGGTGGTGCTCTCCTCCTTTCCGGCGGCGATGCGCTACGCCGGCCCGCGCGAGGCGATCTGGCATGCGATCTGCCGCAAGAACTACGGCTGCTCCCACTTCATCGTCGGCCGCGACCACGCCGGCGTGGGAAGCTACTACGGCACCTACGACGCGCAGCAGATCTTCGATGAGTTCGAGCCGCACGAGCTCGACATCGAGCCGATGTTCTTCGAGCATGCGTTCTTCTGCCGGGCGTGCGGGCAGATGGCCACGCCGAAGACGTGCCCGCACGAGGGAGAGGATCACGTCTTCCTGTCCGGGACGAAGGTGCGGGAGCTGCTCTCGCAGGGCGAGTTTCCGCCCGCCGAGTTCTCGCGCCCCGAGGTGGCGGAGGCGCTCATCGCCGCGTACCGAGAGGGCTGATGGACTGGAAGCTCTCGCTGGCCGGCTTGCTCATCGGTCTGCTCGTGGGAGCGACCGGAATGGGCGGCGGTTCGCTGATGACCCCCCTGCTCGTGCTCCTGTTCGGCTTCAAGCCGTCCGTCGCCATAGGAACCGACATCCTCCACGGTGCCGTGTTCAAGTCGGTCGGAGCCCTGCGGCACCGGCGTCTCGGCACCGTCCACGCCCGGCTCAGCGGCTGGATGCTGCTCGCCAGTGCTCCGACATCGTTGCTCGGTGTGGCGCTGGCCACTTGGCTGAAGCACCGCTACGGCGACAACACCGAATCCGTGGGCGCGCAGGTGCTCGGCGGAGCGTTGCTCGTCGGCGGGCTGGGCCTGCTCGCCAAGAGTTTCATTCGCTACCAGGAAAAGAGCAACGCTCCGTTCCTGCTGACGAAGCGAGACCGGATCGCAGCCGTGATCATCGGCTTCTTCGGAGGACTCATAGTAGGTCTGACGTCGGTTGGGACGGGCGTCTTCTTCGGCCTGAGCATGCTCATCCTCTTCCCGCTTCGCTCGGCCAAGGTCGTCGGTACGGACATCTTCCACGCGGCCGCCCTGCTGTGGGTGGCCGGCGCCGGCCACCTCGCCGCCGGGAACGTCGACCTGCGCGCAACCGCCTGGCTGCTGGTCGGGTCGATCCCGGGCGTGCTCCTGGGCAGCCAGGTCACCATCGGGCTCCCGGATCGTTATCTGCGGATCGCACTTGCGATGGTCCTCTTTCTCAGCGGGATGAAGCTGCTCGACGTGCCGAATGACGTGATCGTCATCCCGCTCGTCCTCGCCGGAACGACCCTCCTGATCGTCTACGCGCTTCTACGCGGACGAGTGGCCCGCGGCGTCGTTCAACCGGACGTTCACCAGCTTTGACCTAGGAGCTCTGGCCAGCGAGTTCTTCGGCCGCTCAGGCCCGCTTGACGGCGAAGAGCGGCGTGCTCGTCGGCGAAGGGACGCCTCCCGCCGGCTCGAGCGTCACCGCGACCAGCGCCCCCTTCGGCACCGGTTTCGTGAGCGGAATGACCACGTGACCACCCCCACCTCCGAACAAGCCTGCGGGCTTCGGCTTCTTGCCCGCGATCACCCAGGCCTCGTAGGTCTTACCGGCCGGGGCTGGTTCCACCCCGGAGACGATGAGGGCCGCTTGTCCCTTCGCGCCGAACACGAGCACGAGGCGGCCCTTCGCGCCCGCCACCGGCACGCGCTTGGAAGGATTCGACAGGATCTCGATCGCACGCGCCTGGTCGTCGGCGAGCGCCTGGGCACTCGCGAGCGCCACGCGGTCGGACTCCGACGAGTCCGAGGGCCACAGCGTCCAGGCCACGAGCCCGGCCGCCAGCGCCGCTGCCGCCACGGCGGTCACGATCGCCGCGGAGAGAACGGTGCGTGACGGCGTGCGGCCGTTGGTGATCTCCGCCCGGGCCTCGTCGTCGTGCTCGACCCATTCCGTCAGCGGCGTCGGGGCCGTGGGCTGAACGGGCTCGGCGATGACGACGGGTGTCGGCCGCTCGGGCTGATCGACGAGGCTCGGCGCCTCGCCCTCGGGCGCAGCCGCCGCGGAGGCCGCGACCATCGTCGGCACCTCCGGCAGTGGATCGGGGACCGCCGCCGGAGCGACCGGCTCCGAGGCGGTTACGGGCTCAGGAGCTACCGGAGGGTCGGCCGTCACGTAGCCCACGGCGGCCGATTCGATCTCCGGCTCGCGCTCGCGCACGCGGTTGAAGCCGCCGAGCACCCAGGCCCGCGCACGACGGCGTCGCTCCAGACCGTGCGTGGGGTGGAAAAAGTAGGCGAGGCCGGTGACAAGCGCCCCGAGCCCGAGCAAACGCCGCATGGTGGTGCCTCCTCCGCAGAACTCGATCCAGTCGCCCGCATCCTACGCTGCACAGGGCGGCCGCGGCGTGGGGTCGGCA
>JACCTQ010000255.1 GCA_013812265.1 Actinomycetota bacterium | reverse complement strand
CCTCCTCCTCCGCCGCCGCCTCCTCCTCCGCCGCCGCCCGCACCGCCGCCCGCACCGCCGAAGAAGCCACCGGCGGGGTCACGGACGTTCACCCATGTCTTCCGGGACCCGGGCGAGACGAAGGCCCATTCGGTGACGCTGCTCCGAAAGACGAAGAGCGCCCGCATCACGGTGGTCTGGCGCTCCAGGCGTGACGCCTTCGACGCGAAGGGATTCCAGCTCTCGACGTCGCCGCGCAGAGGCGTGATCGAGACGCACGCGGGCAGACTGAGGATCAAGCGGACCCGCCGGCCCACCTCGATGACACTGACCATCAGCGGCCTGCGCGCGGGCACGCTGACCTTCAGCGTGGTCGCCCGGAAGGTGGGCGACTTCGCCCGCGTGACCACGCGTGTCACGCAGGCGGCGCGCTAGCGCAGCACGCCCGTCCGGGCAGCATGTTCGACGCAGACGCCGCCGTTACTGCGCCGGCCTGAGCGCGTACTCCAGCGCCTCTTCGAACGTCATCTTCCGACCTTCCGAGCGAGCTGCCTCGAATTGCGCGGAACCGGCGTCCCGTAACGCCGGTTCGAGGAACCGCTCGCGAAGCTTGGAGACGGCAGGAGACGGGTCCCCCCCGGCCAAGTCTGCCAGACCGTCGGCGGCCCCCCACAGCGAGCCGGCACGTTCATGATGTCCGCGAGCGACCTCCAGCGCCGCGTAGGCGCGCAGGGCCTCGATGAGTGCAAGTTTCCCCCCGACCTCTTGGGCGAGCGTGACCGACTTCCTGAGGCGCGTCTCGGCCAGCGTGTACTCCTCGGAGAAGAGGGCGACCAGCGCGAGGTTTCCCTCGATCAGCAGCACCGAGTCCGGCAGCTCGCGTTCGCGCGCGAGGGCCAGCGCTTCCTCCAGGGCCGCCGAAGCCTGCTCGTAGTCGTCCTCCAGCATCGCGACGCAGCCGAGGTTGCTGAGCGCGTTCACGAGACGGAGAACGGCGCCGAGCCTTCGCCTCAGCGCAACCGTCTCGGCATACAGCGCGCGGGCCCGCGCGTGGTCGCCGGCATGGGCGGAGTGCGAACCGAGAACGCTGGTCGCCGTGGCAATGAGCGCCTCGCCACCCAGACGCCGCGCTGCGGCGAGGGCTTCCTCGCTGACCCGAAATGCGCGCTCGCGCTCGCCCAGCAGGAACAGGACGTAGCCGTAGTATGTCAGCGCTTCGGCATGCGCGTGGCCAGAGCCTTCACCATGGAGCAGCGGAAGCGCCTCCTCGAGCCGAGCGCGCGTCTCGAGCAGATCACTCTGCCTGAGCGCAAGCGATGCCAGGCCGTAGAGACCCACGCCCACCTGAGACGAATCGAGCTGCCGCGCCCGCCCGATCGCCCGCTCCAGCCAGTCGCGGAGCCCGCTCCTTGTCGGCGAGCCCCACACCATCCACCTTCCCGCCGCCAGTCGGATGGCGGCTTCCAGTGTCTGCCGGTCTTGGCCGAGCGACCAGGAAAGAGCCGCGCGAAGATCGTCGAGTTCCGCACGCAGGCGCTCGAGCCAGCCGGCGTTCTCTGATCCTTCGAACTCCTCCTCGGCACGTTCGCCGAGAGCCGCGAAGTACGCAGCGTGCCCCGCCCGGGCCAGGTCGCCCTCCCCGCTCTGCTCGAGCCGCTCGAGCGCGTACTCTCTCAGCGTCTCCAGCATGGAGAAGCGAAGCTCGCCCGCGCGCTCGCCGGCGTGCTGTACGAGCCCATGCTGTACGAGCGAGCCGAGGGACTCGGGGACCGCGCCCTCGAGGTCGCCGCCCAGGTTGCAGACCGCCTCGGCGGCGGAAGCGTCCAGCCGCCTGCGAACACGCCCAGGCGGCGAAAGAGCCCCTTCCTGGGGCCGTCCAGAAGCTCGTAGCTCCAGTCGATGGTGGCGCGCAGCGTGCGCTGGCGGTCGGGCGACCGGGGCGCACCCTCGCTCAGCAGCGGTAGCCGCTGTCCCAGCCGCTCGAGCAGCATCCCGGCCGAGAGCAGATTGGCGCGGGCGGCGGCGAGCTCGATCGCGAGCGGAAGGCCGTCGAGCCGCGCGCACACGCCGACCACGGCGGCCGCGTTGGCGTCGGTCAGCGAAAAGGTCGGATTAGCCGCTCGCGCGCGCGTCGCGAAGAGAGCGACGGCTCCGTAGCGGCTGACGGAGTCGGCGCTCGCCGGCTCGTCGAGAGGCGGCAGTGCGAGCGACGGCACCGTCCACACCCGCTCGCCCTGGAGCTGCAGAGCCGTGCGGCTGGTGACGAGCACCTTCACGCCCTGGCCCGCGGCCAGCAGCTCGGAGACGAACGCTGCCGCCGCAAGTAGGTGCTCCAGGTTGTCGAGCACGAGCAGCAGCTCCTGGTCTCGGAGCTTGCGCTTCAGCGTCTCGTCGATCGGCTCGCCCCTCTCCTCTTCGACCTCGAGCGCCTGGGCGATCACGGACGGGACGTGGGCCGAGTCGCGGACGGGAGCGAGCCCCACGAAGTAAACCGCGTCCAGAACATCGGCGAGCAGCTCCTCGGCGAGCGCGAGCGCGAGTCGCGTCTTCCCCGCACCGGGCGCCCCGGTGAGCGTGAGCAGGCGAACGTCGTCTCGCTCGAGCTGCGATCGCAACTCCGCGAGCTCCCGCTCGCGGCCGATCAGCTCACCGAGCCCGGCCGGCAGGTTGCTCGTCGGCGGAGGTAGCGCAGGCGGCGGTGCCAAAGCCGGGTCCTGGGTCAAGATGCGCGCCTGCAGCTCGCGCAGAGCCGGGCCCGGCTCGAGCCCGTAGCGCTCGACGAGCTCACCTCGGGCCTGCGCGTAGGCTTCGAGCGCCTCGGCCTGGCGACCGGAGCGGTAGAGCACGAGCATGAGCTGTCCCCAGAGGCTTTCGCGGGCAGGGTGCTCCTCCACCAGCCCGCGCAGCTCGGGTATGAGCTCTTCGTAGCGCCCGAGTGCGAGGTCGGCCTCGATCCGGCCCTCCAGGCAGGCGAGATAGAGCTCGTCCAGCTGCCCGGTCGCCGCGCTGACGAAACGCTCGCCGGCCAGGTCGGAGAGCGGCCGGCCGCGCCAGAGCGCGAGCGCCTGGCGAAGCACTCTCGCCGCCTGCCGCGGGCGGCCGCTCTCGAGCTTCGCCCGCCCGGAGGCGAGGAGACGCTCGAAGCGCTCGAAGTCGAGCTCCCCCGGCTGGAGGTCGAGACGGTAGCCGCCGTCCGCGTGCACGAGCAGCTCGCGCGTCCCCGGAGCCCGCAGCAGCTTGCGCAGCTTGGAGGCGTACACCTCCAGGCTATGGCGCGCGTTCTCGGGCGGGTCGCGCCCCCAGATCTCGTCTATCAGGCGGTCGAAGGAGACGGGCCGGTTGGGCGTGAGGAGGAGGAGGGCCAGCAGCGCGCGCTGCTGGCGGCCGCCGAGAGCAAGGCGGTGATCGTCGTGCCAGACCTCTAGTGGCCCGAGAAGGCGGAAGTCCACTTGCGCCCTAAGCTCCGTGCCGCCGCATCCAACCCCTCTGTTCCCACTTCCGAGGCATTTTGAGCCATTTTTGAGCGCAGTGCCGCATCGTAGGTCCCCGCACGACTGCAGGACGCGGACTCGATGCTCCAGCTCACTCTCCAAACAGCACCGCCTGAGGACGCTGTTCGCGTCCTCGTCGTGGACGACCACGACCTCTTCCGGCAGAGCGTCAGGCACGTGCTGAGTCTGGAAGGCGTCGTCGTGGTGGGTGAGGCTGCCAGCGGCGAGGACGCCGTCCGGCTCGCGGACGAGCTACGCCCCGACGTCATCCTGATGGACATCAACATGCCGGGCATGGGCGGCGTGGAGGCGACCCGGCGCATCGCCAGTCGCCTACCGCAGGCCCGCGTGCTCGTGTTCACCATCTCGGCCGAGGAGAGCGATGTGATGGAAGCCGTCGCGGCCGGAGCCTGCGGCTACCTGCTCAAGAACGTCTCCGGCCAGGAGCTCCTGGTGGGCATCCAGGCCGCGGTGGCCGGAGAGTCGCTCGTGTCGCCCGCGATCATCACCCGCCTGCTGCAGCACCTGCGGCGGAGCGGCCGGCCGCAGAGAGGCGAGCCCGAAGACGACCTCCTGCTGACGCCGCGAGAGCTGACGCTCCTCGAGCTCATCGTCACCGGCAAGGACAACGCTCAGATCGGGCGCGAGCTGTACCTGAGCGCGGGCACGGTGAGGAACTCCGTCTCGCGCCTGCTGCGAAAGCTGGGCTTGCGAAACCACACGGAGGCCGTCCTCTACGCGCTGCGACGGGGAATCGTCGAGTGAGCGAGAGGCTCCTGCCGTCGCCGAGAAGTGACAGACGGCCTATTGACGCGCGCCGCGCCAAGCGCGTTACTTCGGAAACTGCGGCGGGCACCTTGCGTCGCCCTGCGATCGAAGGGGGAAAAGAATGCGGCCTCTGACCTTTCCTGCCCGAAGCACGCTCCGGCTCCTGCTGGTGCTGGCGGGCCTGCTGTCCCTGCTGCAGCTCGCCGCCGCGAGCTCGGCCGCCGCGCCGGAGCGCCTGGTCAAGGCAAAGAGCGCTGCCACGGCGACGATGAGCGCCCGGCCCAGCGAGCGCCAGGCCAAAGACAGCTACGCGCAGCTGCCGGCGACCTTCATCCCCAACAGGGGTCAGCTGGACGCACGCGTGCGCTTCCACTCGCAGGGCGGCGGCTACAGCTTCTACTTCACGAAGTTAGACCATATAACGAAGCGGATCACGAGACAGAGGGGAACGATGTCACTGCGGCTATCGGAGGGTAGGCAATGAAGTCACGCAGCTTTAGTAGGCGATTGGGAACCTTCGCGGCCACTGCGCTCGCGGTCGCGGCGGTTCTGGCGATGGCAGACAGTGCGGCTGCTCAGACCAGCAGCGTTCCGACGCTGTTTGGCGAGGAACTGTACAGCTGCGCTAACACGCCGGTGAGCGGGTGCAGATCCGGTTTGAATGAGCAGGGGACGCAAGCGTTTCAGGTTCGTTGCAACGCGGACGGCAGCGGAACGATCAGCTGGCAGGCGACGGGCTTGGCGATCGGCCCTTATAGTGGCTTCTTCACCGAGTCGGGACGCGCTGATTTTGGAAGCGGCGACCCCTTGAGTGTTGGAAAGCCGCTGACGAGCGTGCAAATCACGTTTCGTATCGAGTCTCCGCTCGGAGTCGTAGAGGGTCGTAAATACCTGAGCGAGCCTTCGCCGCCGCTGAATTACGGCTTCGGACGTTGCAGTCTTACGTCACTCCAGGCTGGCGCGTCTTCAGGAATCCTTCGCTATGAGGCGGTTATTTACCCGAGTACGGGCGGGAGCTTCCAAGATGAAGGACGGGCATATTTCCATGTGTTCACGTTCGGGTCGCAGACAACCGGCCAAGAAGAATTGCTAAGCGACGCCGGCCAGGTCCTCGAGTATTTCTATTCGGACCTAGCAGGGTCTGTGACCGTCGCGCCAGCGACTGACACGAACACCGTTGGCGACCAGCATTGCGTGACGGCGACGGTCAGGAACGCCTACCTCATCAACCAGTCCGACGTGAACGTGGTCTTCAGCGTCACGGGCGCGAACCCTCAGACAAGCTCGACGAGGACGACTGACGCGAATGGCCAGGCGATCTACTGCTACACCGGTACTAACGTCGGCACGGACACGATCACTGCTGCCGCTGACGTGGACCGGGACGGTACTGTCGAGCCACTTGAGCCCTCGGGCACTGCGACCAAGATCTACATAGGGGCTAACCCGACCACCGTGACCGTGTCCCCAACAAGCGACACGAACACCGTCGGCGATCAGCACTGTGTGACGGCGACAGCCAGAGACGCCTCGGGGAATCCGTCTGCGAACTACAGAGTGTTCTTCACGGTGACCGGAACAACCCTCGGCCGGACCGCCTCTTCCGGGTCCGCCGTAACAAACGCGAGCGGTGAGGCGACGTTCTGCTACACGGCGCAGTTCCCTGGTACGGACACAATCAGTGCCGTGGTCGACGCTGACAAGGATGGTACGGCGGAGGCCACCGAACCGAGAGGCACGGCAACGAAGGTGTACGTGCTGCCAGTGAGCACGCCTCTCTGCCAGGTGTCGATCTCCGACGGTGGCTGGATCACGGCCGCGAACGGTGACCGTGCAAGCTTCGGTGGCAACGCGAAAGTCGCCAAGAACGGCTCGACACAGGGCGAACAGGTCTACCAGGATCACGGCCCAGCTCAGCCGTTCACGGTCAAGTCGACCAACATCCTCGCCGTAACCTGTTCGGGCACCGAAGCGACGATCTACGGCACCGCGACGATTGACGGTGTCGGCCAGTTCTTCTTCCGCATCCAGGTCAGCGACGTGACGAAGAGCGGGAAGGGCGACCGCTACGGGATCCTATTGAGCAACGGCTACTACTCGGGCGACCAGCCACTCCGCGGCGGGAACATCACCATCCTGAGGAAGTAATGCGAACCGTTTCGGGCGGGGGCGAGATAGGCCGTCCCCGCCCGAGCCGCCGGGCTTGAAACCACCATTCGGCTCGCTGAGCGCGCGAGGTGGACGGCTCATCCTCATTGACGTAGCCAACGTCAATCTTGAAGTCACCAACAGGAATCTCCACGACACGTAGGGACGATTTACCTGTTCCCAGCCTACGACCACGCCATCGCAAAGTACCGGGCGCTCGCGGCGAGACAAGAGCACAGCGTTTTCAAGTCCTTTCTTCACGAGGCATTCGTCGCAGACGACGATCTTACTCGACCTTCCTGGGCGGAGCCAACGGCGACTACGGCCAGGACGTCGCCGTGGACGCGGCCGGGAGCGCCTACGTGACCGGCTACACCTATTCGACGGACTTCCCGACCACCGCCGGCGCCTACGACAGCTCGTTCAACGGCGGCACCGACGCCTTCGTGACCAAGCTGGACACGGTCGCCGCGCCCGCCGTCCCGGCGAGCGTGACGCTCACGCCCGCCACGGACACGAACCGCGCCGGCGAGGAGCACTGCGTCACCGCCACCGTCCGCGACCAGTTCGGCAACACGGTCGCGGGCGTCAAGGTCGTGTTCTCGGTCACCGGCGCCGCCACGAAGAGCGGTACGCAGACCACGGACGCGGATGGCAACGCGCGCTTCTGCTACACGGGTCCGGAGCTTCCAGGCGTCGATGCGATCAAGGCCTACGCCGACATCAACGGCAACTCGACGCAGGATGCCGGCGAGCCCTCGGACGTTGCGGCGAAGACGTGGGTGCTGCCGGTCAGCACGCCGCTCTGTCAGGTGACGATCACGGACGGAGGCCGCATCACGGCCGACAACGGCGACAAGGGCACCTTCGGCGGCAACGCCAAGGTGTCGGCAAACGGGAAGCCCTCGGGCAACCAGACCTACCAGGACCACGGCCCTGCGCGGCGCATGACGGTCAAGTCGATCGAGATCCTGGCGGTGACCTGTAGCGCCGACAGGAAGCAGGCGAGCATCTACGGCCGCGCGACGATCGACGGGGCGGGATCGTATCTGTTCAAGATCGACGTCAAGGATCTTGCAGAGCCCGGCGTGGGCGAGGACACCTACCGCATCCTGCTCAGCAGCGGTTACGACTCGGGCGAGCACGCCCTCGAAGGAGGGAACATCCAGATTCGCTGACGGCGACGTGCAACGCCGGCGCAGCGCGCCCCCAGGGGCGCGCTGCGCTTACAGCGTGCTGGTCACACGGAACTGGCCCCGCCGCCCACCCGGTTTCGCAGGACGCCGATCCCTTCCACCTCGAGCTCCACCACGTCCCCGGGTAGCAGCCAGCGCCCGTCGCCGTGCTCCAGGATGCAGCCCGTGCCCACCGTGCCCGAGCCGAGGATGTCGCCCGGCCGCAGACGTGTGTTCCGCGCGGCGTGCGCGACGATCGCGTCCCACGAGTGGTGCATGTCGGCGAGGTCGCCTCGTGAGCGCTCCTCGCCGTTTACACGCGCCACCATCTTCAGCGAGAGCGCCCCGAGCTCGTCCGGGGTCACGACGACGGGACCCAGGCTTGTCG
>JACCTQ010000247.1 GCA_013812265.1 Actinomycetota bacterium | reverse complement strand
CAGCCTTCAGCTCCGCCGACGCGACCTGCTGGGCGGACTGATCCACGAGTACGAGCGCGCAGCATGAAGGATCCGAGTATTGGCACCCTTCACGTGTAGTCCCCGGCGGGGAAGGCCGCGCGCTCGGTCCTCACCTCTCGGCCGGCGAAGCGGTACGGGTAGCGCTCCCGCGTGTCGACCCAGATCGTGAAGCCTTCGGTCAGCGCTCGGCGGCGCGGCACCCGAGCACCCGGGTTCGCTGAGCGCGCCGTCTTCTGCGTCTGCCAGAAGATCGCCGGGCGGCCGGATCTCGGTGAAGACGAACTGCGAACGTGACAGGCGCGGTCGGTCAAGGACCAGGTCGATCGCCGCCCCCCACCTGAAGGGTGCCAGAACTCCGATTCGCCCCGCGACCGGTCCGTCTGTGCCATCGCCGTCCCGTGATCCTGTCCGTTGCTTGCCTGCTGTTGCGGCGCAGGTCGGGCTGGTCCGTCACGTCGTTGCGCGAGGCCTCGAAGGACATCGAGATCGCGGTCCTGCGTCACGAGTTCAACGTCCCTGCGCCGGCAGGTGGTGCGACCCTCGTTTTGCTTTCAGCTGTTCGGCTCCCCGAATCGGCCAGGGCGTTCCTGCGAAACTGGCTTCGGGACGTCGTCTCGAGGAGGAGGCGCCGGGGAGATGGCACGGCCGGTACGGCACCCCACGCATCACCGCGTCGTGATCGTGGGCGGTGGGTTTGGGGGCCTCTCGTGCGCTCGGTCCCTCGACGGGAAACCGGTCGACGTCCTGCTCCTCGACCAGCGCAACTACCACCTGTTCACGCCGCTTCTGTACCAGGTGGCCACCTCACTGCTGAACCCTTCGGACATCGCCTACCCGCTCCGATCGATCTTCCGTCGTTCGCGCAACGTCCGCTTCCAGCTGGCTCGGGTCGTTGGCTTGGACCTTGACCGAAGGACCGTGCGCGCGCGCACCGGCGAGGAGATCGCGTACGACAGCCTGGTGCTGGCCACCGGGAGCGAGAACGACTACTTCTCGAACGCGGAACTGGCCCAGCACACGCTGGGCATGAAGACCCTTGCCGAAGCCATGGCTTTGCGCAACCACGTTCTCTCGTGCCTCGAGCTTGCCGCGCGCGCGGACTCGGTGCAGGAACGCCGCGAGTGGCTCACGTTCGTGATCGCCGGGGGTGGCCCCACTGGCGTCGAATACACGGGAGCTCTCGCCGAGCTGCTGAAGCTGGTCCTGGGCCGCGACTTCCCCGAGCTGGAGCCCGGGATGGCCCGGATCGTCCTCGTCGAAGGCCAGGACCGGCTCCTCGGCGCCTTTCACCGCCGGCTCGGCGACTATGCCCTTCGGATCCTCTGCGATTGGGGCATCGAGGTGCGGCTATCGACTCTCGTGCAGAAGGCCACCCGTGAACGCGTGGTTCTGTCCGACGGCGAAGAGATCGCCGCCAGAACGATCGTCTGGTCGGCGGGCGTGCGCCCGAACGACCCGCTAGGGGAGACCGACCTGAAGAGAAGCCGGTCTCGCCGGCTTCGGGTGGAGGAGCGTCTGCGCCTGCGCGAACACCCCGAGGTGTTCGTGATCGGTGACGCGGCTTCCGTGATCGAAGGGGGAGGCGAGCTGCCGATGTTGTCGCCGCCGGCGATGCAGGCCGGGCGGTACGTGGCACGGGCGATCATGGATCGCGCAAGAGGGGCGACCGGCCACCGAAAGCCGTTCCGCTTCGTCGACAAGGGGACCATGGCCACGATCGGCCGGCACGCTGCTGTCGCCGACTTCCATGGGGTCAAGCTCCGGGGCACCATCGGTTGGCTGGCCTGGCTACTCGTCCACATCTACTACCTGATCGGGTTCCGCAACAGAGCGGTGGTGCTGGCCTCCTGGGGGTGGAACTACCTCCGCCTCGACCGTCCGATCCGGCTGATCCTTCGCGGCGGGGCCGATGAGGTCGCCGCCGCCCTTGAGCCTGACTCGCCCGCCGAAAGCCGGTAGCGATCTGGCGAGGTGTCCTTGGCCACGTCGTCAGACCGCCGGGCGAGCCCGAGGAGCTGACGTAAAAGCCGATAGAGGATGGAGAGCAGCACGGGGACGGGATCTACCAGATGCGCCGCTCAGGAGGCGAATCGGAATTCTGGCATCCTTCAGGC
>JACCTQ010000238.1 GCA_013812265.1 Actinomycetota bacterium | reverse complement strand
GTGGACTTCCCCGCGCCGTTCGGCCCCAGGAGCCCGACGAGCTCGCCCGGCTCCACGGAGAGGTCGACGCCGTCGAGCGCCTGAACACGTCCGTAGCGCTTGCCGAGTTCGTGCGCCACGAGCGCGGGGGCCACGCGACGAGTCTACGGTGAAGAGCGCGGTCTGTATCCCGTCAAAGCTCCTTTGATGTCCGGTGCAGAGCCACCGTGCGCGGCCGTCTGTCACGGGCGCGCGAGTCGACGCCCGCTCGCCACACCCCCCGCTCCGTAGACCGCAAGGCGGACGCCACAAGGTCGACCGCGCCTCGCGGTCTCCACGCGCGTACCGATGTGCGTGCGGGCTCGCCGCAGGAGGGTGCATCCTGGGTAACTCGACGCGATCTAAACGCGGTATTTGCAGCACGTTTCACCGGGGCGCGCTTCCCGCAAACATCGGGGGGGAATAGAGGTCCCGAGTTCAAATTCCCGCGCCCCGATTAGAACCCTCTGTAAACGGCAGGCGCGGCCGGGGCGCGTTTAGTGGAAGCAGTTGCCCCCCACGTCCGCCGCCTGAATCGCGGCCAACGCGATCGCCCCATAAGCACCGGCGAGAAGAAGCGCCGCGGCGGTGCCTGCGATGGCTCGCTGTCGTAGCTGGAGAAAGGCGGCGAGCGCGATCGCCGACGCGCTGCCCGTGAGAAGCGCAAACGCCATCGCGTCCCACGAGGTTCCCTCACGGCAATTCGCGATAATCGCGACCGCTCCGACGGTGGCCGCAGCGGCGACGAGGAGCAGGACAGCTGACCTGACGGCCAAAGCGATACCCGAAAGATATCGGGCGTTGGTGGGAAAAGCTCCGCTGGGGCCGCTATCCACTCGCACGCTTTTCCTCCGAAGGTGACGGCCGGCGAATAAGCGCCGTCAACCTAGTAAGGAGAAGGAATGTCTAAGTTTTACTCATCGGTCGCAGCGCTTGCAGCAGCGACACTCGTAGCAGGTTCCGCCGTCGCGCTCGGCTCGTCTTCGGCCGCGTCCTCCGTTCGCTTCGTCACGCCGAAGGCCGGCGCAGTGACGAAGTCGAAGGCCACGTTCACCGTGAAGATCAGCAACTTCAAGATCAACGCGGCTGCCGTCGGTAAGAGCCCCAAGGCCGGACAGGGCCATCTACACTTCCAGATGGACAAGGGGAAATTCGACTTCCCGAAGTACTCCGGCGCCAACGGCCAGCTGGCCGTCAAGCTGGGCGTCGCCGGTACCTACTCTCCCGCGGTCAAGCCCACGATCACGTATCGGAACCTTCCGAAAGGCAAGCACATGTCGAGGTCTACCTCGCCGGCAACAATCACGAGAACGGCAAGAGCTCGACGATCAAGTTCACCGTCCGCTAGCACGGGGACACGGGAACGGGAAGCCGGGGCCCTCGCTCGCGGGCGAGGCCCCCGGCTCATCCCAACGTCTTACGTCGCCTCTACAGCCGGCGCGCCTACCTCCAGTTCCTCGCGCCGCATCAAGGTGATCGCTGCAAGTAGCGCAACGAGCCAGATTCCACCGCCCACCCAGAACCCCCACTGAAAGCCCTCGGTCAGCGCAGCCGGGGGCGTCTCACCGCTCTGCACGAGTGTCTCCGCGTGCTCGAAGGCAACGGTCGAGATGACCGCGACTCCGATCGCGCCTCCGATCTGCTGCGACGTGTTGATGAGGCCCGAAGCCAGGCCCGCCTCGCGTTCCTCCACTCCCGCGAGCGCAGCGATGTTGATGGGAATGAAGGACAGCGGTATGCCGATACCGGTGAGGATGAATCCCGGTAGGAGGTCGACCGGATAGCTGCCGTCGACGGAGATCTGCGTGTACCAGAGGATCCCGGCGGTTAGCAGAGCGAGACCGGTGACCAGCACCGGTTTCGGGCCTATCCTCGTCACCAGGGCCTGCGAGGGGCCGGCGAACACAACCGCCGTTCCCGCCGTGGCGAGGAAGCCGATGCCCGTCTGCAGGGCCGAGAATCCGAGCACCTGCTGCATGTACAGCGTCAGCAGAAAGAACATCGCGAAGAGCCCTCCCGCTTGCAGGAGGCCGACGATATTGGCCGCCGTGAGCAGACGATTGCGGAAGATGCCAAGCGGCATGAGCGGTGACCGGACACGCGTCTCCCAAACCAGGAAGAACGCGATGAGCGCGCCCGACACGAGCAGCAGGCCGATGGTCCGGAAGCTCGCCCAACCCTCGTCGGGCGCCTCGGAGACCGCGTAGACGAAGGCCACGAGGCCCGCGGTGACCGAGAACGCGCCGAGCGGATCGAAACGCCGTTCTGCCGTCTCTCGCCGGCTCTCGGTGACGAGGAGGACGGTCAGCGCGAGCGCGATCGCACCCACCGGGACGTTGACCCAGAAGATCCACTCCCAGCCGAGATACTTGGTGAGCACGCCGCCCATGAGTACGCCTGCGGCGGCGCCGGTACCGCCGACTGCGCCCCACACGCCGAGCGCCTTGTTCCGCTCGCTACCCTCGGTGAACGTCGTCGTGATGATGGAGAGCGCGGCTGGTGAGATGATCGCTGCGCCCAGGCCCTGGATCGCCCGCGAGGCGATCAAGACGCCTTCGGACTTGGCAAGACCGCACATCAGCGATGCAAGCGTGAACAGGACGAGCCCGATCATGAATAGGCGACGGCGGCCCAGGAGATCTGCCAAGCGGCCGCCGAGCAGCAAGAAGCCGCCGAACGTCAAGGCATAGGCGGTCACGACCCACTGCAGGTTGTCCTGCGAGAAGTCGAGCTCCCGACCGATAGAGGGCAGTGCGACGTTCACGATGGCGATGTCGAGCACGACCATGAAGAAGGACGCGCAAAGAAGTGCGAGCGCCTTCCAGCGGCGCGGATCCGGCGCGATGGCGTTCATCGAACCTCCTTACCTGATTGCACTCGAATCCAAAACGTGCGGTCCGCGCGGACTATTCCGCCGGAGGCCGGGGCGCCTCAATGAACGATCAGGACATCGCAATGCGCGCGACGCGAGACGTCCTCGCTCACGCTTCTTTGCAGAAGGCGATCGAGGAAGCTCGACTCGTGGCTGCCCACGACGATCAGGGTTGCCTGACGATCATCGGCGATGTCCAGGATTGCCTCGGCCGGAGGCCCGATTCCGGTTACGTACTCGGCGGCCAACCCTTTGCCTGCGAGAAGCTCCCGCGCCCGCTCGAGCTCCGCGTCCGCTTCGTCGAGGAGGTCGGCGGGGGGTGCTGGAAGCGGGAGGACGACCGACTCCGTTGGAATGATCGGATTGGGGATCACCTGCTGGTCGAGCGGTGCGATGCTCGCGACGACGAGCTCGGAGCCGAGGGCCCCGGCGAGCTCTGCTGCGCGTTCGAGCGCTCGCCGCGACGCCTCTTCGCTACCGCCATATGCGACCACGATCGTCTTCATGCTGTGGGGCGGGAGCCTACAGCCTCACTGGGAAAGGCACCGACGGAATCAGCGGGTGACGGCGATCACGGGAACCGCCGCTCGTGAGGAGCAAGATCGCTGCCGGTATCTTCGGGAACGACCGATTTCACCGCGAAAGGCGGAACGTGAGCCGCTAGTCGATTCGTAGGTTGATTCCCAGGAGGAGCAGCGGCCAGAGCAGCACGGCGAGCGCCGCCGAAGCGAGGCGCTTCAGCTGGTCGAGATTCTCCAGGTAGTTCCGGTCGGCCGCGACAATGAAGCCGACGACGAGGTAGATGATCGTGACAAGGCGGTTCATGCGGAACATGATCTCTCTCTTTCGGCGGGTAGGTGTCGCGCTCCTGCTCGGGGCGTCGTTTGTCGTGTCTGCTTCGGGCGCGGAGGCAGCCACGCCACGCGTGTCGATCTTCTTCTATCCCTGGTACAGCAATCCGGCGCGGGACGGCGAGTACCGGCACTGGCAGCAGAACGGCCACCGGCCACCGGCGGACATCGCAACCAACTTCTACCCGCTTCGTGGCGCCTACTCGAGCAGCGACCAACGCGTGCTCGCCGCCCAGATGCGAGAGCTGCGGGCAGCTGTGGTCGATCAGGTCGTGGTTTCCTGGTGGGGTCGCGAGTCGATCGAGCACGCTCGCCTGCCCGCGATACTGGCCGCGGCGCGGAGGGAGAAGCTCCGCGTGGCCATCCATGTCGAGCCCTATCCCGGGCGCACAGCGGCGAGCACCGAGCGGGACGTTCAGCTGCTGCGCGGCCGCGGCATTCGCGATTACTACGTCTACGAGCCGAGCGGTATCCCTGCGGACGAGTGGGCGCGTGTAAACGATCGCCTGCGCGGTGTGCGGGTGTTCGCCCAGACCGGCAAGGTCGGCTTCGCGGCCGCCGGTCGCTTCGACGGCATCTACACGTACGACATCCTGGCCTTCACGGGAGCGAAGTTCGCCCGCATCTGTGGCCAGGCGCGGGAGCGGCGCTTGCTGTGCCTCCCGTCTGTCGGCCCCGGGTATCTGGCGGCCCGAGCAGGACGCGACCGCCGCGTGAAGCCTCGCCGGAGCGGTCTGACCTATGACTCGATGTGGTTGTCGGCGATCCGGGCCGGTGCGGACGCGATCACGATCACGAGCTACAACGAGTGGCATGAGGGCACGCAGATCGAGCCTGCGATAGAAGCCGTCCGGCGCGGTGCCGTCCGCTACGCGAGCTACGTCGGCGCTTACAGGCTCACCGGGGCGCGCGCACGGTGCGCCTACCTCTGGAGAACGGCGCAGTGGTCGCGCGCGTACCGGGCGCAGCCTTTCGGCGGCGTCTTCGGTCGTGCGCTCGTGGCGCCTCGGAGGACTGTCTGCGTGCCCGCCGGCGCCGGTCGAGAGCGTTCGGGTGCTCGACCCACGCGCCGTCACGCAGGCGTGACGAAAACGTCCGCGGCGCAGCCGTCGATCAGCGCGCTGAAGACATTTCTCTCCTCGATGCCGGCGAGCGAGCGATGCGTGAGGTCCACCTCGACAGGGGCCCAGTCGCTGATCCCGAGCGCTCCCGCTCCTTCGTCGGCGCCGAAGCACAGAAGCGTTCCCGCACTGCAAAAGCTCCGGCGGCCGTTCTGCCGCCGGGCGATGCCCTCGAGCTCCCGCAGCTCCTCGAGCGGATCGATGCGGACGTTGGAGTCCGACCCGATGCAGATTCCGATGCCCCGGTCGCGAATCCGCTCGACCGGGACGAAGCCGTCACCGAGGTTCGCCTCGGTGGTCGGACAGGCGCAGACACGGCCGCCAGAGTCCCCGATCAGATCCAGCTCGGCGTCATCGGCGTGCGTGGCGTGGATGACCGTCGTCGTGGGGAGGAGGCAGCCGCAGCGAGCGAGCAGCTCGATCGGGCGTAGTCCGTGCTCGGCCGCGCACTCCTCGATCTCCCGGGGCTGCTCGTCGGCGTGGACGTGGAGGGGAAGGCCGGTTGCCTCGGCGTACCGTCCGATCCCCTCGAGCCAGTCGCGCGGGCAGGCGCGGACGGAGTGGGGCGCGAGGCCGACGGCCACGCCCGCCTCCGCGAGCGACTCGACCTGCTGGAGGTACGCCGCGACGGAGGGCTGGCGGAATCTCGCGAGTCCACCGCGAGCGTAAGCAGCGAGCAGCAGCACGATCTCGATCTCGGCGTCGGCGGCCGCAGCGACCGCGGCGCGCGCTTCGTCCAGTCCGAGGTAATGGAACTCGCCCACGGCCGTGTAGCCCGCCGCTCTCATCTCGCGGTACGTGAGGGCGTAGAGCGCCCGTACGCTCTCGGGGGTCTGCCCGGCGGCCGTCGCCAGCATGACGTCCCGCCAGCCCCAGAAGTCATCGCCCTCGGAGCGGCCTCGCAGCACTCGCTGGAAGGTGTGACTGTGGGCGTTTACGAAGCCCGGAAGACTAAGAACTCGTTTCAAGACGAAGCCTTGTGTAGTCGCAGCATCATCCTGAGAGACGAGTTGTGACCGCCGCTCATCCATGCCCATATATAAGCGGGCGAAGCTAGCACTATCCTTGTCGCAATGGTTACGCGCGCCGTACCCGCGCCGCTCGCACAGCTTCCGAACGCACTGACGGTCATCCGGTTGATGCTGATTCCGGCGTTCGTCGGGCTCGTGGTCACCGCGGAGGACGGACACAGCTGGCCCGCCGCCGTCGTCTTCGGCGTCGCCGGTCTCTCTGATCAGCTGGATGGGTGGCTGGCCCGCCGCTGGAGGGTCGAATCGGAGTTCGGTCGCGTCGCCGATCCCCTGGCCGACCGCCTCATGATCGACGCGGCGGTCGTACTCCTGTGGCTCGACGGCCGTCTCCCGCTCGTCGCCCTGGCGATCATTCTCGTTCGCGATCTGACGCTCATCCTGGGGTATAAGCTCGTCATGCCCCGCGGTTACGAGCTCTCAGTCAGCATGCTCGGCAAGCTCGCGACCTGGGTGCTGTACGCCGCCCTCTTCGCCATCCTCGCGACGCGAGACGGCAATGATTGGCCGCTGTGGCTCTTCTGGGCCGGACTTGCTCTCGCGGTCGCGGCCGCCGTCATGTACGTCACCTCAGCGATTCGGGGAGGCCGGGCGTGAAGGCGGTCGTGATGGCCGGCGGCGAGGGCACGCGCCTGCGACCGCTCACCTCGAACCAGCCGAAGCCGATGGTCCCGATCGCGGGCAAGCCCTGCATGGAGCACATCCTCGAGCTGCTCCGGGAACACGGGTTCACGGACGTGATCGTCACCGTCGCGTTCCTTCCGCAGGCGATCCGTAGCCACTTCGGCGACGGCGAGTCGCTCGGGCTCGCGATCGACTACTCCGTCGAGGAATCGCCGCTCGGGACGGCCGGGTCGGTCAAGCTCGCCGCCCACATGCTCGACGGCACATTCTTGGTCATCTCCGGCGACGCGCTCTGCGACATCAATCTTACGAAGCTCGTCGAGGTCCACCGCGAGCGGAAGGCCGCAGTGACGATAGGCCTGAAGTCGGTCGAGAACCCGCTCGAGTTCGGGATCGTCGTCACGGACGAGGACGGCCGCATCGAGCGTTTCCTCGAGAAGCCGTCCTGGGGGCAGGTGTTCTCGGACACCATCAACACCGGCATCTACGTGATCGAGCCGGAAGTGATGCGGCATGTGCCCGCCGACCGCCCGTTCGACTTCTCCAAAGAGCTCTTTCCGCTGCTGCTCGAGATGGGCCGGCCACTCTATGGCCACGTGTGCGACGGGTACTGGCAGGACATCGGCAACCTCGACCAGTACCGGCAGGCTAACTTCGACGCGCTCGATGAGCGTGTCCGACTGTCCATCCCCGGGATCCGCCTGCGCGGGAACGTCTGGGTGGGGGAGGGAGCCCAGATCGACGATCTCGACAGCGTCGAAGGGCCGGCGTTCATCGGCAACTACTGCCGAATCGCCCGGGATGCCTCGATCGGTGCGCACTCGGTCCTGTCGGCCAACGTGACGCTTCGCGACGGCGCCAGGACGGCCCGCTCTGTCATCGATTCATCCACCCATATCGGCCGCAGCGCGCTCGTGGAGGGAGCGATCGTCGGACGGCGCTGCGACATCCGCGAGCACGTTCGCGTGCACGAGGGAGTCGCGATCGGAGACGAGGTCACGCTCGGCGCGGAAAGTGTCCTCATGCCGGGGGTCAGCATCTACCCGTTCAAGGAAGTAGAGACCGGGACTCAGGTGCACGAGAGCCTCATCTGGGAGACGCGCGCCTCCTCGCGCCTGTTCGAGAAGGACGCCGTCTCTGGGCTGATCAATGTCGATCTCACGCCCGAGGGCGCGGTTCGACTCGCCGCTGCCCTCGGGACGGCGCTCGAGGCGGGAGACCGGGTCGTGGCCAGTCGCGAGTCCTCTCCGGCCTGCAGGATCATCAAGCGGGCGATGATCGCGGGACTGAACTCGACCGGCGTTGACGCGTCCGACCTCCGCGTCATGCCCGCGTCGGTCGGGCGTCACCTGCTGAAGACGCAGAGCTACGCGGCCGGATTCCACGTCGGCGCCAGCACGCTCGATCCGGATGTCGTCCAAATCCGGTTTTTCGAGCATCCCGGGATACAGCTGACCGCTCCGTTGCAAAAGGAGATCGAAAAGCACTTCTTCCGGCAGGAGCTTCGTCGCCTGGGTGCGGACCAGGTGGGGTCCGTGGACTATCCGGTTCGGGTGCGAGAAAGCTACGCGCACGACCTGTTGGCCACCCTGGACAGGGAGGCGATCCGCTCCCGCGGGTATCGAGTCGTGGTCGACTACGGATACTCGGCTGCTTCGTTCGTGCTGCCGCTCGTGCTCGGCCCGCTCGGCGTGGAGGCGGTCTCTGCGCATGCGTTCACGACCCACCGCGAAGGCAACCCGCGCGGCGGCTCCATGAAGGAGTCCATGGAACAGGCGCGCCGGCTGGTGCAGGCTGTTGCTGCGGATTTCGGAGCCGTGTTCGATCGCGCGGCCGAGCGGCTGCACCTGATCGACGAGCAGGGCCGGGAGGTCTCGGTCGAGCAGACGCTGCTGCTCTTCTTGCGGCTGCTCGGCAGCGACGGTCGCCGCGGGAAGCTCGCTTTCCCGATCACCGTTACGAGCCAGGTCGACCGCCTCGTCGCGGACAGCGACCTGGAGGTCGTCCGAACGCCGGCCTCGTTGGGCGAGCTCACGAAGGCGGCGACAGCTGATGGGGTCATCTTCGCCGGAGCGCTCAGCGGTGGTTACGTATTCCCGGATTTTTTGCCGGCCTATGACGCCACGGCGAGCCTCTGCAAGCTGCTCGAGCTGCTCGCCCCCGTGCAAACGCCACTTTCTCGACTCGTCTCCGAGCTACCGAAGCCGACGCTGATCCACGAGGAGCTGTACTGCCCCTGGTCGCAGAAAGGACTCGTGATGCGGGTCCTGACAGAGCGGCTGAAAGATCGGCAGCTCGACCTCCTGGATGGGATCAAGGTGCTCCACGATCGCGGTTGGGCGCAGGTTCTGCCGGATCCCGACGAGCCGCTCGTCCATCTTTACGCCGAGGGCGAAAGCGAGGATGAGTCGCGACGTCTCGGCTCGGAGCTCCGGTCACTTGTGGAAGAAGTCCTGCAAAGCGAGGAAGCTCACGTGCTAAGCTAAAACCTCAACTCTAGGTTGAGCCTCCGGCGCCGCCCGGGCTCACCCCGAAACGAAAGGCTGGTCTTGAGCCACGTTTACTGTCCAGAGTGCGGGTACCAGAATCCCGAAGCGGCGAACTACTGCGCCCGGTGCGGCGCACTGCTCGCGAAGGAGGAGCCGGCCGCCGAGACGACGATGACGTTCACGCCGGAGGAAGGGGAGGAGGTCTCGAGCGTGGTCGTCGAGGAGTTCGGGATCAAGGGGCCGGCGCTCGTGGTTCGCTCCGGCGGCGGCCGTGCCGGCGAGACGTTCCATCCGCAAGGCGACAGCACCACCATCGGGCGCTCGCCGGACTGCGAGATCTTTCTCGATGACGTAACCGTGTCGCGCCGGCATGCCGTGCTCGCCGAGCGAGACGGTGAGTTCTTCGTCGAGGATCAGGGGAGCCTGAACGGGACGTTCCTGAACCGCCGCAGGATCGAGTCGGCCCAGCTCGAAGACGGAGACGAGCTGCAAATCGGCAAGTACAGACTCAGCTTCCTCCGCAAATGACGACAGCCGCCCAGGCACCTCCCGAGCAGCGCCTGCTCACGATCGGGGCGGTCTGCCGGCTGTTGCAGAACGACTTTCCGGATATCTCGATCTCGAAGATCCGTTACCTGGAAGACCAGCGGCTGCTCGAGCCCAAGCGCACTCAGGGCGGTTACCGTCTCTTCGGCGAGGACGACGTCGAGCGGCTGCGGACGATCCTTCGCCTGCAGCGAGACGAGTTCCTTCCGCTCCGCGTCATTCGCCAGGAGCTTGCCTCTCATGCGGCTAAAGGGCGGAAGCGCAAGCGGCCGGCCGGTCTCGCCGGCGAGGACGTACTCGGGCTCGCCGAGCTCTGCGAGCGAGCTGGAATCGGCCCCGAGCTGGCACGCGAGCTCGAAGCCTACGGCTTGCTGGAGCCGGTCGGCCGAAACGGCGAGAAGCAGTACGGCGAGAGCGATGCCGAGATCGCGATCGCGTGCGCGAAGCTCTCCCGCTTCGGGATCGGCCCCCGCCATCTCCGCACCTTCAGGACGATGGCGACTCGCGAGGCTGGACTGCTCGAGCAGCTCGTCGCACCCTCGCTCCGCTCGCGCAATCCGGAGCGCCGCAAGTCGGGCCTCGAAGACCTTCAGGCTCTCGCCGAGCTCGCGCAGGAGCTTTCGCAGCTACTTTTCTGGCGCGACCTTCGACGACTGGCCGGGAGCTGACCGGTGACGGATCTGCGAGACAGAATTCGAGACGTGCCGGATTTCCCGACGAGGGGGATCGTCTTCAAAGACATCATGCCCCTGCTAGCCGATCCCAGCTCGCTGCGTGCGGCGGTCGAAGGGCTTGCCGAGTGGGCGGAGCCGCGCCGGCCCGACGTCATCCTCGGCGCCGAGGCGCGCGGATTCATCCTGGGGGGTGCTCTCGCCTACAAGCTTGGCTGCGGCTTCGTCGCCGCGCGTAAGCCGGGCAAGCTCCCCTGGCGGACGATCAGCGCAAAATACGCCCTCGAATACGGAGTCGATGCACTGGAGCTGCATGCTGACGCGATCGCCGGTGGAAACCGCGTCGTCATCCATGACGACCTGCTCGCAACGGGAGGAACGGCGAAGGCCAAGGTCGATCTCGTCGAGCAGCTCGGCGGAGAGGTGGTCGGGCTCGCGTTCGTGATCGAGCTCGAGTTCCTGAAGGGGCGGGAACGGCTGTCCGAGTACGAGGTTCACTCGCTGATCCAGTACTAACCCCAGCGACCGGCGTCCGGCCGCTCCGTTACAAGAAAGGTCCCGGATGTACGACATCTTGCGACAGCGCTACACCTTCGCGTGTCCCGAGCGGGACCGGGTGGGAGTCGCGCTCTCCGCGTTCCGGAGGATCGAGCGCCTCCCCGGCGCGGCGCATCCGGCCGTCTTCAGCGTCCGGTTCGCGTGCACCTGCGGAGCCGAGCACGACGGCTTGGTCGCCGACGACGAGCTCGACTGGGCGCCGCTCGGCCTGGGGGAGGGGACATTCTTCGATCTCATGACCACCCGCCTCGTCGCCGTGGCGCACGAGCTCGGCGA
>JACCTQ010000184.1 GCA_013812265.1 Actinomycetota bacterium | reverse complement strand
GACATGGCGGCTCTCATCCGCGAGCCGCCGCGAGACGATGGCCCAACCCGCAAGGTGAGCCTGCGTGCGAGCGCGGACGAGTTCGACGTCTCGGCCATCGCCCGGAAGTCCGGCGGGGGTGGTCATCGCCAGGCGGCGGGCTTCTCGACGGACGCGTCTGTCGAAGACGTTGTCCGCTTCCTGCAGCGCGAGTTCGTCGCGCTCGCCGGGAACGGCGCTTCACCGCCGGCCGGGAAGTCCGAAGCGTGAGGCACTACGCCCTGTCGCGGTCGTGCCGCGCCACGCGCTGAGCCCGAGCGGGCTCGTGCTCGTGGACAAGCCGCCCGGTCCTTCGTCGTTCGCTCTCGTTCGGAGCGTGCGCACCGCGACGGGTGCAAGAGCCGGCCATGCCGGCACGCTCGATCCTTTCGCGACCGGCCTCCTCCTGGTGCTCGTTGGGGCGGCGACCCGGCTGGCCCGCTACCTGGTCGGCCTCGACAAGCGCTACACGACGATCGTCGACCTCCAGACGCGCACGGCCACCGGCGATCCGGAGGGACAGGTCGTGGAAGAGCGGGATCCACCCGCTGCGAGCGAGCTCGAAGGACGTCTCCAAGGCCTTCGTGGCGAGATCGACCTGCGGATACCGGCAGCGTCCGCGGTCAAGATCGGCGGCGAGCGCGCCTACCGCCTGGCACGTCGTGGCGTGGTCGTCGAGATGCCGATGCGGCGGTCGGTGGTGCACGCCCTGGAACTCCTGCGTTTCGACGGCCGTAGGGCCGAGCTCGAGCTCCACGTCAGCTCCGGCACATATATCCGAGCCATTGCGGATGCGCTGGGCGGACATTGCGAGACGCTCCGGCGCACCGCGGTGGGGCCGTTCGATGTCGCGGCTGCAGATTCCATGCGGATCATTGCGCCCGTTGATGCGCTTGCATTTCTGCCGGCCGTCGCCCTCTCGGCGGAGGAGGCCGTGGCGATCCGCTGCGGCCGCGCACTCGCGCGCTCCGTCGATCCCGGTCCGGTGCGGCTCGTTGCCGACGGGGCCCTCGTGGGCGTCGGGCGCGAGTGCGCGGGGCGAGTTCGGCCCGAGACGGTGCTGCCTTGAGAATCCTGAGGTCTGTCGCGGAGGCGGATCCAGGCGAGCGAGCAGTTGCCATCGGAACCTTCGACGGAGTGCACCTCGGACATCGCCGCGTCCTGCAGGCCGCGCTGGACGCCGGCATCCGCTCGACGGTCGTGACCTTCCAGCCGCACCCGCGCACCGCGCTGGGCAACCGTGTGGAGCTGCTCACGACACTCGAACGCCGACTCGATCTGATCGGCGGCGCTGGTGTGGACGAGGCGCTCGTCGTTCCGTTTACGCCCGAGCTGGCGGATCTCGAGCCGAAGGCCTTCGTCGAGTACGTGCTGCGGCCGCTCGGGACGCAGGTGGTGGTCGCCGGAGCGAACTTCCGCTTCGGGCGCGGCAGGGCCGGCGATCTCGACCTCCTCGAGGCGCTTGGTCTCCACGTCCATGCCGTTCCGCTCGTGGAGGGGATCTCGTCTTCGAGCATCCGTGGGCTTCTGCAAAGCGGTGAGATCGAGCGGGCGGCCCGGCTGCTGGGTCGTCCGCCGGAGCTGGACGGCCTGGTCGTGTCCGGGGACGCGCGCGGCGGCGCGCTCGGCTTTCCCACGGCGAACTTGAGTGTCGATCCGGAACTGCTAGTCCCGGCCTATGGGATCTACGCCGGAGCGGCGAACGGGTATCGCGCCGCTGTGTCGGTCGGTACGAATCCGCACTACGGCGGTCAGGAGCGCAGAATCGAAGCGTTCCTCCTCGACTTCACGGGCGATCTCTATGGGCAGCGGCTCGTCGTCGAGCTATGGACGCGACTCAGGGACGAGCGGGCGTTCGAAGGCGAGCGCGAGCTAGTCGAGCAGATCGAGCGCGACGTAGGCGCCGCACGCCGCGCGACCCGGCCCTAGACACCGCCGCGAGACACGCGCGAATCGTGCGGGCGTGATGCGGATGTCCGACGGCCTATTCCAGCGTGCGCGCCGCTCCGCTGCGCCGCGGATCGCCCGCTGCACCATCCCGGGCGACGACGCTGACGCCGCCGAAATAGTGGTGACGCTCGGGCCACTGAGCGACGCGCCAGCCCCGGCCGACCAAAGCCTCTCGGGCGTCCTCGCTCCAGCCGGGCTCCAGATGTACGAGCGGCGCGACGGGATGCAGTCGAGGGCGCGCGACCGCGTCCTCCGGTGAGAGCCCTTCGTCGAGGACGCCGGCCACGACCTGCACGAGCGCGCTTCGTAGCCGCGTGCCGCCCGCCGCACCAGCTGCGAGCACTGGCTCCGGATCATGCGCCGCGAACGCGAGCAGGGGAGCCATCATGCTGTTCATGCGCTCCCCGACTACGACGGTGGCACCCACCAGCAACTCCTTCTCTCCGAGCATGCTGTTGAGGTGAAGGTCGAATCCGGGGAGGAAATCGCCCGAGCCGAGCCCGAGACTGGACGTCAGGACGCAGGCGTTGCCGTCGCCGTCGACCGCCGTCAGATTCGTCGTGTGCGGCGGGCCGTCCGGTGGGAGCTTCGCGAGGGCTTCGACGTAGAGGAGAGCCCGTGCCGCGTCCGATGGCTCGAGGGCTCGGCCCAGGCGGGAGAACGCATCCGGCACTCCGGTGATTCCCCGTCTCGTCAAAATGCGCCAGGACGCGAAACCGCACTCGAGCGGCGCCGACCAAAGCGCAGAGTACGCGCTCAGGTCGTCCCTGCTTACGACACCGCCACGTTCCTCCATCAGCGTGAGCAGCGCTTCGGCGATCGTTCCCGTGTAGAAGCTCGCAGCGCCCTCGGTCGCCATAGCCTCGAGCGTGGGGACCAGTCCCGGCTGCTGGAGCAACTCGCCCGGCTGAAGGAGTGTTCCGCCTGGCGAGTAGATGCGAGCACCCGCGTCCATCGTCATCACCGGGGCGAGCATGGCCAGGCACGACGCGTGGGCGGGCGGCATCTCGACTCCGTCTCTCGCCAGCCGGAGCGCCGGCTCGCAGAGTCGGCTCCAGGGAAGCCGCCCGTGGGCACTCCACAACTCCCCGAGCCCGCGTGGAAGGCCTGGAACGGCGCAGGTGCTGATTCCGACCGCGTAATGCACGAGCTCTTCGCCGAAGGGGACGGCGAGCTCCACGATGGCCGCGTTGTCGCGAGTTCCGCCGAGTCCCGGCACGGTAACGAAGCAGTCGAGCTGTCTTGCCCGGCGGGCTCGGGCTTCGAAGTAGATTGCGTGTCCTCCTCCGAGGAGGCCCGTCATCACGGTCTCGGCCACGCAGGACGAAAGGCAGGCGGCCACAGCGGCGTCGGCGGCCGTGCCGCCGTCCTCGAGGATCTCGATCCCCGCGTCGACCGTGGCGGGGTGGCCAGCCGCAACGGCAGCTCGCATGGTGAGACACTAGTCGTAGACTCCTAGCGCCGAGAAGTCGCTGCTACGCTGTCCACGACCGTAGCCGCGGCCGTGCGCGTCTTCCTTGCGCGCCGTGCGGGGACTATGGCTTATACGAGACGGAGGTCGAGTTGACCCTCACCAAGGAAGAGAAGCTGGATGTCCTCGGCAAGCATGGCCGGCACGGCTCGGATACGGGCTCGCCTCAGGTTCAGATCGCGCTGCTGACATTGCGGATCAACGAACTGACCGAGCACCTGCGCAGGCACGCGAAGGATCATTACTCGCGTCGCGGCCTGCTGAAGCTCGTCGGCCGGCGCCGCCGCTTGCTGAACTACCTTCAGCGCAACGATCTCGAGGGCTACCGCTCTCTTATCAAGGAGCTGGGCCTAAGGCGCTAGCGAACGGTACTGCCCGATGTAAGAAGCGTTGTACGCCGGGAGCCAGACTGAAGTCTGGCACCGGATTTCGTTTTCGAGGGTGGAAGTTTGAGTGAGCCCCCATCTGGAGGCTCACTCAAACCTCCACCTTCCCGAAGAGAAGTGGAGGAACATATGAGTACCGACACCGCGCAGCACGCAGGTGTCACCGTCACCGTGGGGGATCAGGAGATCACCATGGAGACCGGGAAGCTGGCAAAACAAGCCGACGGCGCCGTTGTGATTCGTAGCGGCGACACGATGGTGCTGGCGACCGCCCAGGGGCGGATGGAAGCCCGTGAGGGCGCAGACTTCTTCCCCTTGACGGTGGACGTGGAAGAGCGCATGTACGCCGCCGGAAAGATTCCCGGTGGCTTCTTCAAGCGCGAAGGCAGGCCGACCGAGCGGGCGATCCTGACCGCGCGCATGATCGACCGACCGATTCGGCCACTGTGGCCAAAGGGTTTTCGCAACGAGGTGCAGGTGATCTGCACCGTCCTCTCGGCGGACATGGTCACGCCGCACGACATTCTCTGTATCAACGGTGCGTCGGCGGCGCTGATGCTCTCTCCGTTGCCGTTTCTCGGCCCGGTGGGTGCTGTGCGTGTCGGCATGATCGACGGTCAGCTGACAGTCAACCCGTCCCTGCAGGAAAGCGACGAGTCCACCGGGCTCGACCTGATCGTCGTCGGCACGAAGGACGGTCTGACGATGGTCGAGGCGGGCGCCGACGAGGTGCCCGAGGAGACGCTGCTCGAGGCCCTCGATCTGGCTCATAGCGAGATTCGCGTGCTTTGCGAGGCGCAGGAGGAGCTGGCCGGCGGCGCCGGCAAGGCGAAGTGGCTCGACCCCGCGCTCACGGACCAGATCACAACCGACCACGGCAGCCGTATCCGCGAGCGCATTCAGAGCCACGGCCTCCGCGAGGCGGGCGCGGTCGTCGACGAGCTGCTCCAGGAGCTGGGCGGAGAGCTATCGATGGAGTCGACGCAGGCGGACATCATCCGGCAGCTGCAGGTGAAGTCGAGCCTCAATATGGTGCTCGACCGCGAGCGCCTGATCGCTGTGGAGCAGCCGGTCCGAGAGCAGTTCGAGACCGGCCTGCGGGCGCTCACCGACGCGGAGCAGGATCCGAAGGAGCTCAGGTCCGCCAAGCGCCAGCTGCTCTTCGACCGAATCGTCGACACGGCGGAGCTCCCCTTCCCGGCGGGACCGGCCACAGCCGACGGCGAGCAACCCCTGGTCAAGGATTCCCTCACGAAGCAGTGGGTGAAGCGCGCGGCCGAAGCCGTGTACAAAGACCTCGTCCGCAAGAAGATCGCGGTCGAAAAGCGCCGTCCTGACGGCCGGGGCGCCGAGGAGGTACGGGCGGTCGACTGCGAGGTGACCGTCTCGCCGAGGACGCACGGCTCGGCGCTCTTCACGCGCGGGCAGACGCAGATCATGACGCTGCTCACGCTCGGAACCGCCAAGGAGGGGCAGCGAATCGACGATCTGTCGCTCGAGCGGGATCGTCGCTACATGCACCACTACAACTTCCCGCCCTACTCGGTGGGCGAGACCGGCTTCATGCGAGGCCCCAAGCGCCGCGACATCGGCCACGGCGCCCTCGCCCAGCGGGCCCTCGAGGCGATGATCCCCAGCCCCGAAGAGTTCCCCTACACGATCCGGCTCGTCTCCGAGACGCTGGAGTCGAATGGTTCCTCGTCGATGGGGTCGGTCTGCGGATCGACGCTGGCCCTGATGGACGCCGGCGTTCCGATCAAGGCGCCGGTCAGCGGCATCGCCATGGGTCTGGTGAAGGAGGGTGACGACTACGTCATCCTGACCGACATCCAGGGAGCCGAGGACCATCTGGGCGACATGGACTTCAAGGTGGCAGGGACCCGCCACGGCATCACGGCGCTCCAGATGGACATCAAGATCACCGGGGTCACCCGGGAGATCATGCGTGACGCGCTCGAGCAGGCCAAGCGGGCGCGGGAGTTCATCCTCGACCGCATGCTGCAGGCCATCCCGGAGCCCCGGACCGAGCTCTCCGAGAACGCCCCGCGGATCTCGACCGTCAAGATCGACCCGGAGAAGATCGGCATGGTGATCGGCAAGGGAGGCGAGACCATTCGCTCCATCGAGGCTGACCACGAGGTGCAGGTCGACATCGAGGAGGACGGCACGATCCTCATCTACGCTACCGACGGGCCCAAGGCCGACGCTGCCATCTCGACCATTCAGGCGCTCACAAAGGAGCCCGAGGTCGGTGACGAGTACACGGGCAAGGTCGTGAAGACGACCGACTTCGGCGCCTTCGTGGAGCTGAAGAAGGGCACGGACGGCCTACTCCACGTCTCCAACGTGGGGCCCGGCCGGGTGGCCCACATCGAGGACGTGATCTCACGGGGTGACATGCTCGACGTGCTCGTCCAGGAAGTGGATGCGGCCCGCGGCCGGATCGGGCTCAAGCTGGTCGCGAAGCACGAGAACGGCGCGCTCGTCCAGCCCGAGGAGCTGATCGAGCGGGCCAAGGACGCCCCACCGCGCGAGCGCACAGAGCGACCGCCACGCGAGGGCGACCGCCGCGGCGG
>JACCTQ010000123.1 GCA_013812265.1 Actinomycetota bacterium | reverse complement strand
CGTGCTCGCGGCGCGCGCACGCTCAGCCTCAGTACGTCGGGACGGTGGTAGTGCCCGGCCGGGTCGAAGCGCTGGCGCTCCTCGTACAGCCGGCTCGGCTCGAGGTCGGCATAGAGAATGCCCTCCTCGTCCCAGAGCGGGCCGGCGAGATAGGTCCCGTCGGGCGCGAGCACGGCACTGCCGCCGCGCCCAAGCACGTCAACCCCCTCCAGCTCTTCACGGAGCGGAAAGTCGTCCGGGTAGGACGAGGCTCGCTGGAAATGCCCGGGGCTGACGACGAACGCCCGTGACTCGCGCGCGATGTGGACTAGCGTGGCCTGCCACGCGTCTCCGTCGTCGGCCGTCGACGAGATGTAGATCTCGACGCCGGACTCGTACAGGGCAAAGCGAGCGAGCGGCATGTAGTTCTCCCAGCAGATCAGCCCGCCGAGGCGACCGAGATCGGTCTGAAAAGCGCGGAGGCCGCGCCCGTCACCACCTCCCCAAATCAGCCGCTCGTGATTCGTCGGCACGAGCTTGCGGTGATGCTCGGCGAGCGTCCCGTCGGGACCGTGGTACAGCAGGCTGTTGTACAGGGTCCCCGGGCGTTCCGGATCGCGCTCGTTGACGCCGGTCACGAGCCAGACGCCGTGCTCGCGGGCGATCGCGCCAAGCCGGTCCGCAGACGGCCCGGGAACCTCGACGGACTGGTCGGCGAGGCGGGCGAACGCAGCCTTTGCGCGCGGATCCGCCCAGCCCGCGAAGGCCTTCGCCCAGCGAGAGGACGGGTACGCCGGAACGAATGTCTCGGGAAGGACGACGAGTTGCGCGCCCGCGCCCGCAGCCTCGGCCGTGAGGCCGGCGATCTTGTCGATCGTGGCCTCTCGGTCGAGGATCACGGGCTCCGCCTGGACGCAGGCCACCTTCACCGAATCGCGCACGCCGAGACCTTACTCCTTGCCGAAGCCGCCGCCGCCGGGCGTCTCGATCGTCAACACGTCCCCGGCGGCCAAGTCGAGCGACACCTTCCCCGGCACCTCGGTGCCGTTCACGAGGTTCCGGCCGGGCTGACCCGGTGCACCTCCTGCAGCCCCGCGCGGGGCGCGCGCTCGGCGCTCGCTGAGGATCGACAGCCGGCAGGGCTCGAGCACCTCGAGCTCGCGGACGACGCCGTCTCCGCCGCGGTGCCTGCCGGCTCCGCCCGAGCCGAGCCGAACTGCGTACCGCCGAACCCGCAGAGGGAGGTCGAGCTCGAGAGCCTCCACGGGCGTGTTCAGCGTGTTCGACATGGTCACGTGGACCGCTGAGGGCCCGTCGGCGTCGGGGCAAGCGCCCTGACCGCCTCCGATGGTCTCGTAGTAGGTGAAGCGGTCGTTCCCGAGCGTAACGTTGTTCATGGTTCCCTGCCCCTGGGCCGGCACGGGCACCGCGCCCTCGAGAGCCCGGAAGACGACGTCCACGATACGGCACGACGTCTCGACATTCCCGCCGGCGACGGCGGCCGGCGGGCGCGCGTTCACGAGCGACCCGGCTGGTGCATGAACGCTCACGGGCACGAAGGCTCCGGCCGAGGCGGGCACGTCGGGATCGGTGACGCAGCGCACGGCGAAGTAGCACGCTGAGCGGGTCACTGCGAGCGGGCAGTTGAGGTTGCCGCCATGCTGCGCCGCGGTGCCGTTGAAGTCGAAGGCGATCTCGTCGCCTTCGATCGCAACAGCTACTCGAAGCTCGAGCTCGCCTTCGAGGGTTTCGAGCTGATCGACGGCCTCGAAGCGGCCGTCGGGGAGCGCCGCGATAGCGCCGCGAACGCGACGCTCGGAATAGTCGATCAGCTCGTTCATCGCGGCGGCCACGCGCTCTCGGCCATGCCTCGCCGCGAGCTCGGACACGCGGCGCTCGCCGACGCGCTGTGCGGCGAGCTGCGCGCGGAAGTCGCCCCCGCGCTCCTCCGGGTTCCGCATCCGCTCGAGCAGGCGCGCGAGCACGCTCTCGTCCAGCCGCGTGGGTGGGATCACGACGCCCTCCTCCCCGAGCCGCGTGGAGTCGGCGGGCATGCTTCCCGGCTCCCGTCCGCCGACGTCCGAATGGTGGGCCCGGCTGGCCGCGAATCCGAGCTCCGTCCGCGAGACGAGCGTCACGTCCGGCAAATGCGTCCCACCCGCGAAGGGATCGTTGAGGACATAGGTCTCCCCCGGCCTCGGGGCGAGCGAGCGGACCGCCTCGACGGCGTCGGGCATCGCACCGAGGTGCACGGGAATGTGCTCAGCCTGCGCGATCATCCGTCCGGCCGGGTCGAACAGGGCCGTCGAGCAATCCCGCCGTTCTTTGATGTTGGGGGAAAAGGCGGACCGAACGAGGGTCGCGCCCATCTCCTCCGCGATGCTGCGGAGCGCGTTTCCCAACACCTGGAGCTCGATGTTCATCGCCGCTCCAGGACCAGCGTGCCGTGCGGATCGGTCGCACCCCGCCAGCCGCCCGGAACCCAGCAGGTGGCCCCCGAAAGCTCGACGACAGCGGGACCGGCGACGATCCGCTGCTCTCCTCCCCGCAGGTCGAGCGCCGGCCCGGGTGTGATGTCCGCCGTCCGCACCGCCACGAGCTCTAGCTCGCGGTCCGGCTCGGAGTAGCCGTAGCGATCCTCGTGCGCGCGGTGGAACGTCGCGGCGATGTCACCCCCGAGCGGAACGGACAGCTCGAATCCCTGACCGCGGTAGCGGAGATCCGCCGTGCCCT
>JACCTQ010000119.1 GCA_013812265.1 Actinomycetota bacterium | reverse complement strand
CCGCCGGACGTCCCGGAGGAGGAGCTCGGGATCGCCATGGCCGGCGGCGGAAGGCAGGAGGAGGCAGCCTGACCCAGCCGGTCTCACCGGGGTCGCCGCCCGTGGAGGAAGGAGCGATCCCCAGCGTCGCGGCGCGGCTCGCCCTGTACCAGCGTGCCGGTGGCGTCATCACGCCGCTCCTCACGGTGCTGTTCGCGTTCTTCGTCGGGGGCCTCGTCGTCCTGGTCACAACCGGAAAGAACCCGCTCCACACCTACCAGGCGATCTTCAACGGTACGGGGCTCAACTGGTTCTTCCCCTGGGTGACTTGCTCGGACCCGTGCACGCCGGCGACGAACCTTCAGTACACGCTCCTGCTCGCGACGCCGCTCATGCTGACCGGGCTCGCGGTCGCGTTCGCCTTCCGGTGCGGCCTGTTCAACATCGGTGGGCAAGGCCAGTATCTCGTCGGGGCCGTGGCAGCTGTCATGATCGGCTCCTCCTTCGCCGATCTGTCGCGCTGGTCCCATGTGGCGCTTGCAGTCGTGGTGGCCGCTTTCGCTGGAGCCGCCTGGGCGGGCATAGCGGGCTTCCTCAAGGCCACCGTGGGCGCGCACGAGGTGATCACGACCATCATGCTGAACTGGATCGCGATCTGGATCGCGACCTACCTCTTCGAGATCGGCGGGCCGTTGCAGGATCCCAAGCAGACGGGGGTCCCAATATCCGAGACCGTCGCGGAGTCGGCGAAGTTGCCGGTCTTCTGGGGCGATCCACTGTTCCAGGGGCTCCACGTCGGCCTCTTCATCGCTCTCGGGGCCCTCGTCTCGTACTGGATCGTTCTCAACCGTACGACTGTCGGCTACGAGGTGCGGGCGGTCGGCTTCAATCCGGAAGCCGCCCGGTACGGCGGCATCAGCGTGGCGCGAAGCTACGTCCTGGCGATGGCCATCTCGGGGCTCTTCGCGGGACTCGCCGGCGCCGTGGACGTGCTCGGCTGGGAGTACCGCCTCGGTGTGCTCGACATCCAGATCTCCCAGGTGGGCTTCATCGGCATCGCGGTCGCGCTGCTGGGACGAAACACGGCGGTCGGCGTGTTCTTCTCCGCGATCCTCTTCGGCGCGCTTCTGAACGGCACCTCGACGCGCAATCTGGACCCGGAGGTCTTCCGTCCCGAGCTCGCGTCGAGCCTGACGCTGATCATCCAGGGGCTCGTCGTTCTGCTCGTGGGCGCCGACGTGCTCGTCATCTATCTCTGGCAGGCGAGGCGAAAGCTCGGCCTTGGACGGAAGCGGGCGAGCGTCACCACGTGATCGCGCGGGCCGAGGACTTCCGCGAGCGCCTGACGTGGGCGCGGCTCACCAGCCCGCGAGCGATCGGCGTGCTCGGCATCGTCCTGGGAGCGCTTGCGTTCTGGTTGGCGCTGCCGCCCGTCACGGTGCGCTCACCCGTCCTGCCGCTCCTCGTCGGCATCCTTGCACTCGCCGCGGGAATCTGGTCGGTAACCCGAGGTGAGCGCAGAGTGGGCTGGGCCGCGGTGGCGATCGGGATCGTGGGCATGGCCGGCGGCGTGCTCGCGACCCGCTCGGGTGAGGCCGATCTGGACTCGGTGGTCGTCTGGTCGGCGCTCGCCGCCGCAACGCTTCGGTACGCAACGCCGCTCACCTTCGCCGCGCTCGGCGGCCTGTTCTCAGAGCGGAGCGGAGTGGTGAACATCGGGCTCGAGGGGATGATGCTGATGGGGGCGTTCTTCGGCGTCTGGGCTGCCGCCAGGTTCGACTCGTGGGCTTTGGGCCTGCTCGCAGCGATGATCGCCGGTGGCCTGCTCGCCCTCCTGCACGCGTTCTTCTCCATCCATCTGAGAGCCGACCAGATCGTCAGTGGGACCGCAGTCAATTTCCTCGCGCTCGGTATTACCGGCTACGTCTTCATCGACCTGTACGGCGACGAGGGAACACCGACCGGGATTCCACGCATCCCCGAAGTCCGGATTCCGGGCATCGAGGACATCACCTTCATCGGGCCGGTCTTCGGGCAGCTCAACCTCATGATCTGGCTCAGCTTTGTGCTGCTGATCGCCACCTACGTCGTGATGTTCAAGACGCCCATCGGCCTGCGCATTCGCGCGGTGGGCGAGCACCCCCGTGCGGCCGAGACGGTCGGCATCTCGGTCTATGCGACGCGCTACGCCGCCGTCACCCTCTCCGGCGTGCTCGCCGCACTCGGCGGTGCGTACCTCTCCGTCGGGTTCGTGGGCTCCTTCAACGAGAACATGACGTCGGGCAGGGGGTTCATCGCGCTCGCGGCGTTGATCTTCGGAAACTGGCGTCCCTTCGGCCTCTTCGGCGCCGCCCTCCTGTTCGGCTTCTCGAGCGCTCTCGCACAGCGGCTTCCGACTGCCTACGGGGAGTCTGCCGGGACGCTGTTCGAGGCACTTCCGTACGTGCTCACGCTGATCGCCGTCGCCGGTGTCATTGGCCGCTCAATCCCACCTGCAGCCGTTGGACGCCCCTACAAGAAGCAGTAAGCCGCGCCGGAACGGACGGGCTTGGGCCTCGGTGGTCCTGGGACTCCTCGCCGTGGCGGCCGTCCCGGCGGCGATCGCCCTGTCAGAGCAGGTGGAGTCGGTGGAGCTGTTGCATGCCGGTGCGGCCGCGCCGGTAGCAGCGGTGGTCGGGCTCGTCGCGATCGCGCTTGCGCGGCGGGCCAGGCAACAGATACAGCTCACGTTGGGCCGCGTCGGCGGCGCGCGGGTCGCTTGGACCGGCCGTGCGCTCGGCATGCTCGGCGTCTACCTCGCGGTGACCGCGGCGCTCGCCGTGGGCTTTTACGGGCTGCTGGAGCTGTTCGCCGCCGATTAAGGAACTCAACTCGAGTCGATTTCGTGACGGGAGTCACGGACTTCGTCTTGCCGCCCTACAATTCGCTCCGTGTTCGAGATCGGCAACAGCCTGCGCGAGGCGCGCCTACGCCAGGGAGTCGACTTCACGCAGGCGGAGCAGGCGACGAAGATTCGCGGCAAGTACCTGCGTGCGCTCGAGGAAGAGCGGTTCGAGCTATTGCCCGCGCAGACCTACGTCAAGGGCTTCCTCCGCTCGTATTCGGAGTATCTCGGCCTCGACGGGCAGCTGTACGTGGACGAGTACAATTCGCGCTACGGACAGGGCGAGGAGCCCGAGCCCGTGATCCGCCGGCGGATCGACGTCTCGCACGCCCAACGGCGGGTGGAGTCGCGCGT
>JACCTQ010000094.1 GCA_013812265.1 Actinomycetota bacterium | reverse complement strand
CGCGCTCGAGGACGCGACGGTCTTGCACAGTCGCTGCCTCTCCTACGGGGAGGGGATCACGTACTGGCCGGTGGTTGGCGTGCTCAAGCAGCTGCTCGGTGACGAGCCGCGAGAACGACTCGTCGAGCTCGGGACGGACGAACACGCGGCCGAGACGATCCTCGGCGTGCTCGGCGAAGCCGAAGCTGTCGGCTCGACGGACGAGATCGCCTGGGCCGTGCGCAAGCTGCTCGAGGCCGCGGCAGCTGAACGGCCCCTGGTGGTCGTCGTCGACGACGTCCACTGGGGCGAGCCGGCGCTGCTCGACCTCATCGAGCACATTGCCGATCTGAGCCGGGACGCCGCGATCCTGCTCCTCTGCATGGCTCGGCCCGAGTTCTTGGACCGCAGACCGGCGTGGGCCGGCGGCAAGCTGAACGCGACCACCGTGCTGCTCGAGCCCCTGGCGGCCCCAGAAACCGATCGCCTGATCGACAACCTGCTCGCCGGAGCAGGAATGGACAAGGAGTTGCGAGCGCGCATCGACGCGGCGGCGGAGGGCAATCCACTCTTCCTCGAGGAAATGGTTGCGCTCCTCGGCGAGTCCCCAGCGGGCAAGGTGGTCGTCCCTCCGACGATCCAAGCGCTGCTCGCCGCCCGGCTCGACCAGCTCGAGGCAGCCGAGCGCGGCGTGCTCGAGTGCGGCTCGGTGGAAGGGCGGGTATTCCACCTAGGCGCGGTGCACGCGCTCGCCCCGAACGAGCAGCAATTGCCATCCCGAATGGCGGCGCTCGTGCGGAAGGAGCTCGTCCGCCCGGATCGGGCCCTGATCGCTGGGCAGGACGCGTTCCGATTCCGTCACCTGCTGATCAGGGACGCCGCGTATGACGCGCTCCGAAGGCAATCCGTGCCCAGCTGCACGAGAGCTTCGCCGGATGGCTGGAGGAGCAGGGCCGCGACCTAGTGGAGCTGGAGGAGCTCCTTGGCTACCACCTCGAGCAGGCGTACCGCTACCGCGGCGAGCTCGGGCCGCTGACCGATGAGGCACGCGCCGTCGGCGCGCGAGCGGCGACCTACCTCGCCCGCGCCGGTGACAAAGCCCACGCGCGAGGGGACGCTCCAGCAGCGGTCAATCTCTTTACGCGCGCAGCTGCCGCCACTCCTGCAGGCGCGCGCAGTCGCCTCCCGCTGCTCACAGAGCTCGGCGAGGCGCTCTTCGAGGCAGGGGACTTCACGTCGGCCGAGGCTGTTCTCGAGGAGGCAATCGAGACGGCGGAGGCCGCCGGCGAGCTCGCGCTTGCCGCTCGAGCCCGAGTATCGCGCCTTGCCCTTGCCATGCAGATCGATTCGGCTCTCGACGTCGACCGGCTTCAACACGAAGCTGAGAGAGCGATTGAACAGCTCGAGCGCTCCGGCGACCAGCTCGGGCTGGCGCGCGCCTGGCTGCTGATGGCCAATGTGAACAACTTTCGCTGTCAAGGTGGCGAGATGGGCGAGTGCACCACGCGTGCGCTCCGCTACGCGCGCAGCTGCGGCGCCCCCCGGGAGGAGGCCGAGAGCTTCTTCTACCAGGTAGCCGCCGGGATATCCGGTCCGCTGCCCGCCGCTGAGGGCCGAAGGCAGTGCGAACAGACGCTCGCCGACAGCCGCGGTCGCTTGCTCGTCGAGGCGGCCGGTCGGATGGGCATCGCCTCCGCTGACGCATTCGAGGGCCGATTCGAGGAGGCGCGCGGACAGGCGGCGGCCAGCCGGTCGATCTACAAGGACCTCGGCCAACGACTGGCCTACGGGCGGACGTCGACCATCGAGGGGAATATCGAGCTTCTGGCCGGTGATCCGGAGGCGGCCGAGCGCGCGCTCCGTGAAGGCGTCGAGCTTCTCGAGTCGATCGGCGAAACGGCTAACCTTTCGACGATCGCCGCTCTACTTGCAGAGGCGATGAACCGGCAGGAGCGCTACGACGAGGCCGAGCGTTTCAGCGAGCTCTCGGAGCGAGCCGCTGCTCCCGAGGATCTGGCCTCGCAGATCGGCTGGCGCAGCACCCGCGCGACGGTGCTGGCGCAGCGCGGTGAGGCAGCGAAGGCCGAGGGTCTTGCCCGCGAGGCGGTCGCCATTGCTCGGGGAACCGACTACCTGGACATGCATGCGGAGGCCTTGCTCGCGCTCGCCGACGTCCTTGCGGTCGGAGGTCGATCGGCGCAAGCGCTCCCGATCATCGAAGAGGCGTGCCTGCTGTACGACCGCAAGGGCAACCTCGTGATGGCCGAGAAGGCACGCGCTCTGCTCGCGGAGCTACGCGAGGCAGTCCCGTCCGAGCCGTAGCAGGCGTCGAGACCGGCATCCCCTATGACTAAGAACTCGTTTCAGAAAGAACCAGCGCCCACATGACGGCGACGGCGTAGAGAATGCTCGCCGTGGACGAGAAGCGGCCCGGGGAACTCGTCGAGCGTTTCTACCGCGCCTTCCTCGCAGCGGATCGGGAAGCGCTCGCCGAGTTCGTCGCGCCGGAGGCGGCGTGGATCGTGCGGCTCGACACGGCCCTTTCTGGAGCGCACCGTGGCCCAGAGGGCATCGCGGCGCTGCGACGCGAAATCGACGAACTCACCGCCGGAACGTGGCGTCCGCTCCGCGAGGACAGCTTCGACATCGCGGAGAGTCCATGGCACGCCGTGATCATGGACCGCTTCCTCGCGGAGCGCGGGGAGCGCCGCCTCGACTCTCAAGAGGCCGTGATCGTGGCCGTTGAAGAGGGCCGCATCACGCGGCTCTTCCATTACCTCCACGACCCGGCTGCTTTCGAGGCCTTCTGGTCGCGCTGACGGGAACCCGGACGGCGCCTGAGTGCCGCCTACCGCTCGCTCCCCGACACGGCAGGGACCCGCCTCGTGGCGGCGAAGGACGTCGGCATCCGTCGTCAAGCTGGGAGGGGTGCCGATGGCCGTCGCGCCATGGATCGTCTCAGACGAGTTGTGGGAGCTGGTCGAGCCCTTGTTGCCGAAGAAGGAGCGGCGCTTTCGCTATCCGGCCGGAAGCGGCTGCCCGATCGGCAGGCACTGTGCGGGATCTTGTTCGTGCTCCACACCGGGATCGCCTGGCAGCACCTGCCGGCCAAGCTTGGCTTTGGTCCGGCGTGACCTGCTGGCGCCGCTTGGACGAGTGGCAGAAGGCCGGCGTGTGGGAGCGGCTGCACGCGCTGCTGCTGGCCCGCCTGCGCGCCGCGGGCGAGATCGAGTGGGCGCGGGCAATCGTCGACTCGAGCCAAGTGCAGGCAAAAAAGGGGGCTCCGAAACGGGCCCGAGCCCGGTCGACAGAGGCCGTCCCGGCTCCAAACACCACCTCCTGGTCGACCAGAGCGGGATCCCGCTCGCCTTCGCGCTCACGGCCGGCAACCGCAACGACGTCACCCAGCTGATCCCGCTGCTCGACGCGGTGCCCGCTGTCCGCGGCGCCGTCGGCCGTCCGCGACACCGACCCGACAGCGTGATCGCCGACCGCGGCTACGACCACGACAAGTACCGCCGCTGCTCCGGCAGCGACGGATCAAGCCGCTGATTGCGCGCCGCCAGACCGAGCACGGCTCCGGTCTCGGGCGTTACCGCTGGGTCGTCGAGCGCACCTTCGCCTGGCTGCACAACTTCAAGCGCCTACTCGTCCGCTACGAGCGCCGCGCCGACATGCATCGCGCACTGCTCGGCCTCGCCTGCTGCCTCGTCTGCTTCCGGCGGCTCAGGAGCTCAATCTGAAATGAGTTCTAAGCCGCAATAAGTGCATCGAGCCGCCGTAGAACCTCGCGGCGGTCGACAGTCACCGCGAGATCAAAACGGCGCGCGACCTCCTCTTCGAGGTCGCCGAAAACATCGGCCGTGGCACGTAGCGCTC
>JACCTQ010000067.1 GCA_013812265.1 Actinomycetota bacterium | reverse complement strand
CCGCTCCTCGCCGACATACGCCTGAACAGCAGTCAGCTGGCCGTCGAACGAGGCGAGCTCGGCTCGGCGCTCGATCACGCCGTCCAGGCGCGCGACCTGGAGCCGTGGGCATCGTCGCCGTACCTGCAGCTCGCGCTCGTCGACGAGCAGCGCGGAGATCTCGACCGCGCCCGGTCGTGGATCCGCGAGGCGATCGACCGCGACGAGACGAACTGGCAGCTGTGGCTCGTCGCGGCTCGGCTCGAGACGAAGAGCGGCGCCGTTCGCGCCGGATTGAGCAACCTCAGGCAGGCTGCAGCGCTGAACCCGCGCTCGCGCCTCTTCGAGCGGCTGGCGGAAAAACCCCCGCAACCATGAAGATCCCGGGCGTTGTCCCTGATAGCCTTGCGCGGGCTCCTAGCGTTTCCGAGGGGGTTGGTGATGTGGTGCAGCTGACGGCGCTCGCAGGGCGCACGGACGGTACCGCCACGAGCGCGGTGACCGCGGTTTGCGACGAACCGGACGAGCGCGCGCTCGCCGGCGTCCGAGATCTTCCAGGCGTCGGCGCGGCGATCGGCATCGCCCCGGGCTCCCTCGGTGCCATGGGTCGCGACGGGGGGACCGACAACCTCGCCGGCTCTCCCCTCCCGGGTCCTCCCTCGCTTCGGTTTTCGCGCTCGGCTCGGGTCACCAAGCGGGCCATGGACCTCGTCGTTTCCGCAGTCGCTCTCGTGGTCTTCGCTCCGCTGTTTGCCCTCATCGCGATCCTGATCAGGCTCGAGTCCCCGGGACACGTCTTCTTCCGCCAGATCCGGATGGGTGCCGGCGACAAGGTCTTCTCGGTCTACAAGTTCCGCACGATGGTGGTCGATGCGGAAGCGCGGAAAGCCGGGCTCGCCCATCTCAACGAGCACGTGCGGTCGAGCGGGGACGCCCGCCTGTTCAAGGTCGCCGACGACCCGCGTGTCACGAGGGTGGGGCGGGTTCTCCGCCGGTACTTCCTCGACGAGCTGCCTCAGCTACTCAACGTCCTCAGGGGAGAGATGAGCCTCGTGGGGCCTCGCCCGCTGGTCCTCGACGAGGATCGCCACGTGGACGGCTGGGCTCGGCGGCGACTCGACCTTCGCCCCGGGATGACGGGGCTGTGGCAGGTGCTCGGGCATCGCGCCATCCCGTTCGGCGAGATGATCAAGCTCGACTACTTGTACGTGACGACCTGGTCGCTGCGGAATGATCTGCGGCTGATCGGCCGCACGATTCCCGTGGTCCTCCGGGGCGGCGGCGGCTCCTTCTGACGATTGAGCGCTGAATCGCTCAATCCTCCATTGAGCGAGTCCTCCGATCAATCGTCCCGGCTTCAGTGGGTGGCCGACAGGTGGCGGTGGCCGATCTGGGCGCTCGTCGCATACATCCCCCTGTCCGGCATTCCGATTCTCGCGCTCTACCCCGATGCGAGCGTCCCCGTGCTGCTGAAGGACTTCGCCTTCGTGATTCCCGCCTACGTGCTGTTCGGGCTCTCGGCGTATCTCCGGCGGTCGAGCATCACGTTCAGCGGAGCTCCGACGGCGCTCTTTCTGGCTCTCGGGGTGCTCGTGGTGCTCCAGGCACTGAACCCCGCCCTTCCGAACCGGCTCGTCGGAGCGATCGGCATCAAGGTGTGGCTGTTCTACGTTCCGCTGTACTTCCTCGGCTATCACTTCGTCCGGAACCGGCGGGACCTTTCCCGGCTGCTCGCCCTGGCGGCGCTCACAGCACTGCTCCCGGCGCTGATCGGGATCGGTGAAGCGGCCCTATTCCGCGCCGGGCAGGAGGCCTTCGTCTACCGCCTGTACGGGGACGCGGCGGGTCCCGCCACCCAGAGTTTCACGGCGCTCGAGCTTCCGGGGGGTGCCGTGATCCGGCGCGTGCCGAGCACGTTCTCGAGCTGGACCCAGTACTACGCCTTCCTGGCCACCATGGCTGCTCTCACCTACGCGTGGTGGCGCGGCTCCCTGGGGGGAACGCGGCGCGGGCCACTCGGCCTTGCGGTGTGGCTGGTCGTCCTCGCGGCCGCGCTCCTCTCGGGTGCACGCGTCGCCTTCGTGTTCGTGCCGGCCCTGATCGTCCTGACGCTGGCGCTCGAGCGCCTCCCGCTCCGGCGCGCCGCGTCCCCGCGGATTCGGACGACGTTCGCAGTCATGCTCGTGCCCGCGGTCGCGGTGGCGCTCGCCGCCCTCCTGCTCGGAGCCGGAGTGCGGGACATCGCGGGCGCGACGTTGGAAAAGGCGAGCTCGGAGCTCACCGGTACGTTTGCCGCTCGCTTTCGCGATGCCCTCGAGATCACCTGGACGGGGCTCGGCGCCGGCATCGACACCATCGCGAGCCGCTATGCCTTTTCCAGCCCGGATCAATTCGCGGGCGTCGGCGGCGGCTGGTACGAGAGCTGGTGGGTGAAGGTCGTGCTCGAGCTCGGGATCCCGGGCCTGCTGCTGGTGGCCGCTCTCTTCGGCGTGATTCTCGTCAACGGCGTGCGGCAGCAGCTCAGGCTGCGGGATCCGAAGCTCAGCGCGATCTCGGCGGCCATCCTGGCCTTTCTCGCCCTCACGGTGCTCGCCGGAACCGGAAAGCCGTACCTGGACTACGATCCGATCAACGTCTTCTTCTGGCTGCTCGCCGGGGTGCTCGCGAAGATCCCACGGCTCGAACCCTCGGCAGCCGAAGCTGGCGACGACCCCGCTCTGCGATGACCAAGCTGGTTTCCATCCTGACCCCATCGCTCGACCAGGCGGCCTACGTGCGGGACTCGATCTCGTCTATCCGGAACCAGGACTACCGGGCCATCGAGCAGGTCGTGGTCGACGGCGGCTCGACGGACGGGACGCTCGACGTGGTGCGGCGGTACGAAGGTGACGGATGCCGTCTCGTGGTGGCGCCCGGGACCTCGCAGGCGCAGGCGTTGAACATCGCGCTGGCGCACAGCGCAGGCGACATCATCGGATGGCTGAACACCGACGACGCGTATTTCGGCGTCGATGCCGTCGCCGCGGCCGTCCGCACCTTCGAGGAGCGTCCTGAAGCCGTGGCCGTGTACGGGGACGGGGTGATCGCCGACGAAGCAGGCCGCATCCTGCGACGGGTCTCGACCTCCGCCGCCGATCTCGCTCGGCTGCAGTCGTTCTCGCCGCTCGTGCAGCCCTCCGTGTTCGTGCGCCGCGAGGCGCTGGGGGAGAGGTTCGTCCGCGAGGACCTCGAGGTGATGATCGACTACGAGCTCTGGCTGTATCTCGCCCGGCGCGGGCCCTTCGCAAAGGTCGGCCGCATCCTGGCCATCGACCGCGACTACTCCGGCCGGAAGACCCGCGAGACGTTACCCGCGCAGGCGCGCGACCTGGAAACGCTCTCGGATGCGTACGGTCTGGATCCCCAGCGACCGGCCGGCAGGATCGGGCGCGCGTGGTTTCGCCGGGCGAACGGCCTGACCGAGCTCCTCACGCTGGAGACCCGGTATACGTTCGCGTTTGCCGGCCGGACGGACGCCAGGTGGCGCAGATTTGCACGTCAACTCCTGCTGCCGCAGCGGCTGCTTCGGGTCGTGTGATGGCGGACGACTACGGTGACGAGAGCGGGCCCGCGATGATCACAGGCAGGCACGGCGACAAGCGGCGCGACGACGACCCGCTGGACCAGGTTCAGGCCGGCAATCGCCTGTGGTGGGAGTCGACCCCGATGTCGTACGACTGGCGGGGCGAGACCGAGCTCGTTCCGCTCTCGCTCGAGTGGTACGAGGAGCAGGACCGCCGAAGCGCCGAGGTGCACCGTCACTTCGCGACGGATCGAGTGCCCTTCGACCGCCTGATCCCCTACGAAGCGCTCCGCGACAAAGAGGTGCTCGAGATCGGAACCGGGTCGGGTTTCCACGCCGAGCTGCTGGCGAGAGCCGGAGCCCGCGTAACGGGAATCGACCTCACGGAGTCCGCCACCGAGCGGACGAGCAAGCGTTTCGAGCTGAAAGGACTACCCGGCAGCTTCGAGCGGTGGGACGCCGAGCAGGACCGAGCCGAGTTCGAAGGCCGGTTTGCGTTCGTCTGGAGCTGGGGGGTCGTTCACCACTCGGCGCGGACTGCGCGGATCGTCCGGAATATCGCCAGGTGGACCACCGAGGACGGTGCGTTCGCGGGCATGGTGTACCACCGAGACTCGACGGCCGCGCTCGTGGCCCTCGTTCGCGACTGGCTGATCAGGGGCAACCTCCTCGAGCACTCCCTGGACGAGGCCCTGTGGCGGGGAACGGACGGCTACACGGCGCGCTTCTATCCCGCCGACCAGTGGCGCGATCTACTCCTCGGCTTCTTCTCCGACGCGTCGGTCCGCGTAACCGGCCACGAGACGGATGCTGTGCCGCTTCCTCGCGGCCTACGCCGGAAGGTCGCGCCACGCGTGTCGGCCGGGCTGAAGGCCCGCATCCTTGCCCGCGCGGGCGGCTTCGTCACCTTCCGCGCCGACCGTCCCTTGTGGGCGGGGCCTGCCTGATGTGCGGCATCGCGGGAGCTGCGGGCCTGCCTGAGCTGGAGGCCCGTTCGGCCGTGGAGGAGATGTGCGATCAGATGACCGCGCGGGGACCGGACGACCATGGCGTGGAGCAGACCGGCGGTCCGGGGTGGCCGGTTGCCCTCGGCAGCCGCCGCCTCGCGATCATCGACCCGTCGCCGGCCGGGCATCAGCCGATGTACGACCCCGGGCGTGGGACGACGATCGTCTTCAACGGCATGATCTACAATTTCGCCGAGCTCCGCGAACGGCTTCACGCCGACGGGGAGACGTTCGTGTCGGACTGCGACACCGAGGTCGTGCTCAAGGCGTACGGGCGCTTCGGACCCGAGTGCGTGAGACACCTGCGGGGGATGTTCGCGTTTTCCGTCTGGGACCCGGACGCCGATCAGCTCTTCCTCGCGCGTGACCGGCTCGGCATCAAGCCGCTCTACTACGCTCATACGGGCGAGCGCTTCCTCTTCGCTTCGCAGGTGAAGGCTCTGCTGCGGACAGGGCTGCTGCCGCGGCGTCTGTCCCCGGCCGGGCTGGCCAGCTACCTGACCTACGGAGCTGTCAGCGAGCCACTGACGGCGATCGACGGTGTCCGGGCGCTGCCGGCCGGCCATACGGCCCTGGTGCGTCGGGGAGAGCTTCGTCTCGCCCGGTACTGGGCGCCTCCTCGCGACGAGGCGAGTGTGCCGGCCGGCGAGGATGCTGCCCGCTCGCTTCGTGGCCTGCTGGAGGAAACAGTCGAGCGGCATCTCGTCAGCGATGCCCCGCTCGGTGTGTTTCTCTCCGGGGGCATCGACTCGTCCATCCTCGCCGCGGTGGCGGCCCGCCACACCGATCGACTGCGAACCGTGTCGGTGGTCTTCGACGACCCCGAGCTTTCCGAGGCTCCCTACACACGGCTCATGGCCGCGCACGTTGGTTCCGAGCACGTGCAGGTGGACCTGCGGCCGGATGACCTGCTCCGCTATCTCGACTCCGCCTTCGGCGCGATGGATCAGCCGACCTTTGACGGCATCAACACGTATGTCGTCTCCAGGGCGGCGGCCATGACGGGACTCAAGGTAGCCCTGTCGGGTCTGGGCGCCGACGAGCTCTTCGACGGCTACGGGTACGTCCGGCGGGTCGCCGCTCTGGAGCGAGCTCGACTGGTCCCGCAACCTCTGCGCAGGACGGCTGGCCGTGCCCTCGGGGCGCTCGTGGGCGCCGGCCGGGGCGCGAAGCTCGGCGAGTGGCTCTCCGCGCCGGCGACCCCCGGCTCCTCGTACGACCTGCTCCGGCGGGTCTTCCTCCCGGAAGAGTTGCGTGCCCTTTCCGGCGTGAACGGCGATGGGACCCCCCCTGCGCTGGATCGGGAATCCGACCTGTTCAACCAGATCTCGGTGCTCGACCTGACCAACTACACGAAGAACGTTCTGCTCCGCGACACCGACGCAATGAGCATGGCGAACAGTCTGGAGGTCCGGGTTCCCTACCTCGATCACGAGCTGGTCGAACGAGCCCTCCGCCTGCCGGCACGGACAAAGGGCAGAAACAAGGCGTTGCTCCTGGCCGCGTGCTCGGATCTGCTGCCGCGCGAGGTGACGTCGCGTCGCAAGCAGGCTTTCGTCCTGCCGATCGCGCGCTGGCTACACCGGGAGCTACGCGACGAGGTGGACGAGAGGCTTCGCCGTCCACCGGACGGACTCGAGGAGATCCTCGACTCCGCGGTGGCGCAGGGGGTCTGGCAGCGCTATCTCGCCGGAGGTCAACGCTGGCTGCAGCCCTGGTCGCTGTACGCCCTCTCCAGGTGGACGGAGAGCCTCGGCGAGGTTGCACCTGCGGTCTCGCGGTGAAGGTCCTGCACGTGGTGCCCGGGCTCGCCAGCCGGACGGGCGGCCCGGCCGTGAGCGCAGTCGAGTCCTCGGTGGCCGTCAGGGAGTGCGGCGTCGAGGCCGCGATCCTGGCGCCGGACGCGGCGGACGCTCCGTGGAGCAAGAGCCGCAGGCGCGTGACGGCCGCCGAGCTTCCGGCGGGAGCCGAATCGCTCGACGTGCGGTTGTTCCCGACCAGGACGCCCTGGCGCCTGCGCTTCTCGCCGGGTCTTTACCGGGCGCTCGGGCGGCATTGCCGCGCGTTCGACGTCGTGCACATCCACTCGCTGTTTCTGTTCCCGCAGTGGGCGGCCTACCATCAAGCCGCGCAGGCCGGCGTCCCGTACATCGTCTCGCCGCGGGGCGCCCTGGATCCCTACCTGCGCAGGCGGGGAAGGCTTCGAAAGGCGGCCACGGACCGCCTCTGGCAGAACGCCATGTTCGAGCGTGCGGCCGCGTTGCATCTGACGTCCGACGAGGAGGCCCGCCTCGTGGCGGACATCGCTCCTTCCGTTCCCCGGGCAGTCGTGCCGAACGGCATCCACTGGGAGCGCTTCCAGCAGCTTCCAGCACGCGCCGACTTCAGAGCTCGCCGGCTCGGTGGTTTCGCCGGCCCGGTCGTGCTCAATCTGGGTCGAATTTCGTACAAGAAGGGCCTCGAAGTGCTCATCCGGGCCTTCGCGCTCGTGCGCCAGCGAGTCGGCGACGCAAGGCTCGTGATCGCCGGCCCCGACGACGAGGGCCTGCAGCCCCGCCTGGTCGAGGTGGCCCGGAACGAGGGTGTCGGCGCGGAGGTGATCTTCGTGGGCATGGTGAGCGGGCGCGAGAAGCTCGCCGCGCTGGCGGCCGCGGACGTCTGGGCGCTTTCGTCCTACACCGAGAACTTCGGGATCGCCGTGGTGGAGGCACTCGCCTGCGGTCTGCCCAGTGTCATCTCTCCTGCGGTGAACCTCGCGCCCGAGATCGAGCGGGAGC
>JACCTQ010000048.1 GCA_013812265.1 Actinomycetota bacterium | reverse complement strand
CCGCTGATCCAGGTGATGGGGGCGCCGTTTCTCTTCATGAAGGCGCGGGCCGTGATGTCGACGTTCGGCGAGACGCGGGCAAGAACCGCGTAGTAGAAGTTCTCGATCGGAAGCGCCCCCACCTGGTTCTCTGCGATTCCGTTCTTGGCGCCGAAGAAGTCGTGCGTGTCACGGAAGGATTTGAACGGGCCCCAGCCGCCGTGAGCCTGGATCAGCGAGTACGCGAACTGAAGCGCGGCGATCGCCTTCGGGTGGTCGAGCTGGGCCTTCAGGCCGTTCTTGCTCAAGATGTCGTGGCCGTTGGCTTTCGCCCAGAGGGGGAAGAACTCCGGCAGCTTCGGGTCGAAGCCGATCCGCGTGGTCTTGTCTCCGGACCTTTTCAGCATCTTCCTGTTGATCTGCGCCAGCTTCTTCCAGTTGCTGGTCTTCACGTCGGCGAGCTTGACGCCGGCGGCGCGCACGACCCTGTTGTTGATGATGATCGTCCGCTGGTTGGTGAACTCGGGGATCGCGTAGAGCTTGCCCTTGTAGGTGACCTCGCTGAGGGCGGCCTTCCGGTACTGCTTGAGGTTGATCTTCTCCCGCTTGATGCACGAGCTCAGCGGCACGAAGGCGCCCTTGGCGGCATACGTTCCGACCTTGAACCGGTCGAGGTAGACGAGATCCGGCACGTCGCGCGCCGCGAGAGCAGCGAGGAACCGCTGGTCGTTGAATCCGCCGCGGGGGTTGTCGACGTCGGCCTTCAGCACTCTCTCCGCCTCGGCGGCGCGGGTGTTGGCGATCTCGTCACCCGGACCGAAACCCATGATGACGAGTTTTCCCACCTGTGACCTGGCGGGCTTCGCGGTCGCCTCCTCGTTCACCCCGGCGACGATGCTGGCCGCAAACGCCGCGACCACCACTATGAAGAAAATCCGTTTCCACGGAGCTGACATATGGCCCCCCTTAGAGGTCCTCGTATAGAGCTATGGCCGTACCTCTCCCATGCTTTGTGTCTCGAATGTACCCAACGGCCTCGTGGAGAAACAAGCGGAGCTCAACACAGTTTCTCGACCGGCTACTTAGCTTCTGCTCATAGCTCCTGTCTTAGCTCCTCCCATTTACCCGCGGCTGCGCGCGGCTCGTCGGCCGCGTTATTCTCCCTCGCGCGATGGGGCAGATCGTCCTGGAGGACGTCACGAAGGAATTCGGGGGCGGCGTAGTCGCCGTGGACGGCGTGAGCATGACGATCGGGGACGGCGAGTTCATGGTCCTGGTCGGACCATCGGGCTGCGGCAAGACGACCCTGCTACGAACGATCGGGGGCCTCGAGGACGTGAGCGCGGGCCGCATCTTCATCGGTGACCGGGATGTCACGGGCTTGGCCCCGGCCGCGCGCGACCTCGCGATGGTGTTTCAAAACTACGCGCTCTACCCCCACATGAGCGTGCGCAAGAACCTCGGCTACGGGCTCCGCGTTCGCAGGACTCCGCGCAAGGAGATCGATCGGAGGGTGGGCGAGGTCGCCCGTATGCTCGGGCTCGACCAGCTGCTCGACCGGCGCCCAGGGGCGCTGTCCGGCGGGCAGCAGCAGCGCGTCGCCATGGGCAGGGCGATCATCCGGGAGCCGGCCGCCTTCCTCATGGACGAGCCGCTCTCGAATCTCGACGCGAAGCTTCGTGTCGGGATGAGAACCTCGCTCCAGCAGCTCCACTCGCGGCTCGGCACGACGACCGTTTACGTCACGCACGACCAGGTCGAGGCGATGACGCTCGGACAGCGGGTCGCCGTCATGCGCGACGGCCGCGTGCAGCAGGTCGACGCGCCCCAGCTTCTGTACGAGGAGCCGGCGAACTTGTTCGTCGCCGCGTTCATCGGCTCGCCGGCAATGAACCTCGTCGAGACGACCCTCGAAGGCGACTCGGCGTCGTTCGGGACCTTCTCTGTGCCGCTCGACCGCGACCGCCGCCCGGCCAACGTCAGCGGCGAGCGTATCGTGCTCGGTATCCGGCCGGAGAACTTCGAGGACGCTGCCTTTGCACCACGAGAGCTCCCGCAAATCGAGGTGCGAGTCGAGGTGCTGGAGGAGCTCGGATCGGATGCCTTCCTCTTCTTCGAGCTGGACGCCGAGCCGGTCGTGGTGGAGGAGGCCGTCTCGCTCGAGGACGAGGACGCGGCCCTGCTCGCCCACCGCGAGCGCTCGCTGTTCGGCGCCCGGGTGGACCCGAGAACAGCGGCGCGCGTCGGCGAGACCATTCGCCTCGCTGTCGATCCCTCGCGCTTCCACTTCTTCGAGGGCGACACCGGCCGCAACTTGCTCGGCGCCGGGAACGGCCCACCCGGCTGAGACCCCGGCGACGCGGAATAGGATCCGGCGATGCGCTTCGCCCTTCGTCTCGGCCTCGCCTGGCTCGCCAACGTTGCGGCCCTGTGGGTGGCGGTGAAACTGTTCGGCGGAGTCACGAGCGACGGCTGGCGGGCGCTGGTCACCGCCGGCCTCGTGTTCGGCGTCGTGAACGCTGTCGTCAAGCCCGTGCTCCTCTTCGTCTCCTTCCCGCTCATCCTCCTGTCGCTCGGCGTGGCGCTGCTCTTCATCAACATGGCCATGCTCGGCGTGACCGACTGGCTGGTGGCCGGTTTCGACATCGAAGGGTTCTGGACCTACGTGGGCGCGACGGTCGTGGTCTGGCTCGTCAACGCAGTGCTCGAAGCTCTCTTCAACGTCGACTAGCGCACGCCGGGAAACCGCGTCGTGGAGACGGTGATGCTCGCGATCGGGTCCTGACCGAACCAGAGTGAGCGCCGCGGCTGCATGCGGCCCACGCAGTACGGGTAGTGCCCGAGGTCTCCCGACGGTGCTTGTCCGCAACGAAGGCCCGGATACAAGGTACGCGCCATCTCCAGGTCGTCGCCTATGGCCAAGCCGGCTTGTGTCCGCGCGTGTTTCTCGGTCACCATGAGCGCGAACACGCGGCCCCGGCAAAGGACGAACGACGCCCCGTCGTAGCGAAGCACTCGTACCCGTGAGGGCCTTCCCGGTCTCTGGCGACACGGGATGTGCAGCACGTTCGGTCCGCCGATCTCGGAGAAGCGCGAGGATCCCGGTGACCAGCCCTCGTTCGGTCGCGCGAAATCCCGGTCTCCCAGCCGCCGTCGGACGGCGGCCGCGGACGCGCCGATACCCACGCCGCGATACAGGCCAGCGTTCTCGTCGATGACGACCCGCCCGGGCCGCGAGTCGCGGCAGGGCCACGCCCCGGTCAGCACACGAGCATCCGCCGCCGGTATGCGGCCGCTCGAGCCGATCACCGGAGGGATCGTGTTGAGCGAGCGGAGAGCACGGAGGGCTCGCAGTGCGAGGCCCGGATCCGAGCCCTGGCCGCGGTAGACCTTTACCTGCGCTCCGCGGGTGAAGAGGACGGGCGCGCTGTCGCTGGAGCCCACCGGCGCGCCGCGGATACTGCGCCGCTTCCAAATGGGTGCCTGCGCTACGACGTCGAGGTGAAAGCAGAGCGGCGAGATCTGAATGGAGAGCGGCGGTGGGCACGATCCGCCCTCCGGGCCGAAGAAGCCGTCGGGGTCCTCGACCTTGCAGTCCCCGTAGATGAGCGTGGCAAAGCCGTACGGTCCGGGGACGTCGACATGCTTGAGATCCCACTTCTCGAACCGCTCGCCCACCCAGTAGAGCGGGAACCTTTCGAACCGCTTTGCGGTTTCGACCTGATCGTCGGCGCGCTGTCTGGCGGCGCTCAGCCCGACGAGGGTCGCCAGCAGCGCTCCTAGGAGCACGACTACAGCGCCTCGTCTACCCATGAGCCACCTCCAGATGGGCGCCGGAAGTCAATAGCACTTCTGCTATAATAGCACATATGCAATATAGTTCCGAGTGTGACGCATCAACGAAAGCGTCTGACTTCCCGGGTGCCGGTCGAGCGTCTTCGGGAGCGGCTCGCCCATGTGGAGGAGGACGGCTGGTTCTTCGCCGCCATCGCCGGCGCGGTGGCTGAGCAGCGCCTTGGCCGCGGACTGTCTCAGCAGCAGCTGGCCGAGCTCTGTGGCACCACGCAGTCGGCGATCGCTCGCCTGGAGGCGGGTGGGAGACCGCCCCGAATCGACACTCTGCTCCGGATCGCCAGGGCTCTCGAATGCGAGCTGAGCATCGAGCTCAGGCCCCGGGGCTCCAGTCGATCGCCAGGAGCGAAGACGGCCGCCGCACGATCTCCCAGCTAGGCGGAAGCTCGGTGTCGCAGCTGTGGTAGACGCGGATCTCGAGCGGCAGCGGAGAGCAATCGCGGCTCGCGGTCCAGCGCTCCATGTGGTTCAGCAGGCGCTGTCCCAGCTCGACATCCGTGCCGTAGCTCCAGACGCCGAGATAGACCTGATCGCCCTCTGACGGATGATTCCGCGGTGGGCACGGCCCCACCAACGCGAGGCCATGCTCGCTCACGATCCCCCGAGCCCAGGCGGTCGGCCCGGACGCTCCCGGTCGCGGCAACGGGGGCAGCAATTCGTGCTCGGCTTCATCGCCGTGGGTCCACAGGAAGCAGTAGCCCTCGTCCCGAAAGGCGAGCCACTGCTCGAGCTCCCATAGCTCGGTCGGAGTAGCGGATACGCCGGACTCGAGCTCGCGTGGTGCGTCCGTCAGCCAGCCATAGATCTCGCCGGCTGAGACGCGGGGACCGTCGGGATTCGGGATGACCGCGTAGAAGCCGGCGCGCGGGCCGAGGGCGAGGGGGCGACCCGGGTCGCCGAACGCACCCCGCATGGACATGAACGAACAATCCCCGATGGTCACGCTGTCCAGATGGTTCTCGACGCGCTCGAAGGCGACGCATGCCTGACCGCCGCGAATCATCAGGGGAGTCACGAATCGCCCGCCGTGGACGAGCTGGTCGCGCCACGCTCGCGGGATGTCCCATGCCGCTGCTGTCACGATGATCCTCTCGTAAGGACCGCCTGCCGGCCAGCCCAGTCCACCGTCGCCCGCGTGGGCCTCGACCCAGGGAACGCCGGCTGCGCGCAGACGGTCTGCGGCCGCATGGACGAGCTCTTCGTCGATGTCGATGGTCACGACCCGGCCCCCTCGGTCGACGAGCTGACCGAGGAGCGCGGCGTTGTAGCCGCTCCCCGTCCCGATCTCCAGCACCTTCTGGCCCGGAACGACGTCGAGCTGGTCCAGCATGTGCGCCATGAGGCTGGGTTGAGAGGATGAGCTGCGCGGCTGGCCATCCACGTGCTTGATCAGGATCGACGTATTCGCGTACGCCTCCTCGAGCGAGACGCCCGGCACGAAATGGTGACGCGGGGTCGCACGGAAGGCCGCCTCGACAGGCGGCGAGATGGGGGTCCCTGCGCGGGCGAGGTTCTCCTTCAGCTCCTCTACGAGCGCGCCGTTCAGCTCCTCGGCTCGTCGGGCCACCTGCACTTGCCCATGATCGCAAAGCGGCTCGCCCGCTTCGAACGTTGGCCGGCCTACGCCGCCGTCAGAGCTTCGAGCGCCATCAGCGGCGCATTGCCGAAGTGGAAACGCGGAAGCAGGCGCCCATCGGATCCGTAGGCGTCGAGGCGGACGGGAGCACGCTCCGGCAGCTGAGCGTAGTAACGAAACGCGCGCCATCGGTTCAGCGGGAGCTCGCTCTCTCCGCCGTCTGAACGAATGACGACCACCCGGGCTACGTCGCTTCGAGCTATGCCGACGAGAGCTCGAGGTGTCGTGGAGACGGCGGACTGGCCTGCTCGGGTAAGGAAATGAACCAGCACGTCCTCGTCGAGGCGGCTGACGCAATCGACGGCACCGCCGCTTCCCGGGTGGAGCCAGAAGCACAACCGTCCCTGGCCCGCTTCCGCTGCGAGCAGCGAGAACCTCAAATCCCCGCGCGTCAAGGCGATCACCTCGTGGGCGTGCGCCTGCAGTCGGTTGGGGATGCCGTCTGCTGCGCGGGTGGAGACAGCAAGCGGTGTCCCCTTCCCGGGCACCGCCTGATCCCAGGCCCATACTCCGAGCGGCGCCCGCGCCTGTGCCGAGTCGGCCCCGAGGTCGCGCAAGCGGGGCACCGCTTCGACCGACACGAGGGTCGCGAGGGCGCACAGAGCGACGAGGGCCGTTCCGGCGAGGAACCGCGGGTGCTGGCCCGGCGAACGGGTGGAGTGCGGCCTCCGGGTGGACGCCATCCGCGCCATGCTCGCCAGCTCGGCATCCGAGAGCGGCTCCACCTCGTCGGCCAGCCGGGCGACGGCCCGGGCAAGCTCGTTGTCGTCCTTGTGATCTTCGCGCACGATCTGCCTCCTTACCCGTCCGTCACTCGTCGATGAGGTCCGCCAGCCGGCTGCGAGCACGGAAGGCTCGCGACTTCACCGTTCCGACGCGAACACCGATCGCGTTCGCGACCTCCTGCTCGCTCAGGCCCGCGACGTAGCGGAGAAGCACTACGTCTCGCTCGTGCGCCGGCAATGCCTGGATCGCCGCCCTCAGGTAGCTGAGATCGCTGTCAGGGGCCGTGGCGCCTTCGTCCTCGCCACTCGGGACGACGGCCCGGCGCCGCCTGAGTCCATCCGCCGCCTTGTGGGCGGCGATTCCCGTGACCCAGAACCGGTCCGGCCGCCTCAGGCGCGGAAGTTCCTGCCATGCCGCCAAGAGTGTCTCCTGGAGCGCGTCGCGGGCGTCCGCGTCGTTTCCCAGGCGAACGGTCAGGTATCGGTGCAGCCGCGGACCGAGCTCCCGCACGAGTACCTCGAAGGCATCTGCGCTGCCCATCTGCGCCCGCATGACTAGCTCCTCGACGGACAATCGCTCGCGCGGCCGCGTCCCACTGGCGATGTGGCGGGAAGCGTTCGACGTGGCGAGCGCTGCTCGCATGGTCACCGCTCGCATGGTCACCGCTCGGTCGTGGTCCCGGTCGTGCCCGTCTGGGGCGGCGAGTAGCCGACCTGGTAGGCGGTGTCGTCCTCGAAGGCCTCGCGCGTGTCCTCCAGCCAGCCCGTCATGGCCTCGTTCTTCTTCGTCTGCAGGA
>JACCTQ010000047.1 GCA_013812265.1 Actinomycetota bacterium | reverse complement strand
GCCGAAGGCCGCCGGTTCGCCAAACCTCTAGGTGACCTTGAAGCTGCCCTTCATGGAGGTCGCGTGCGGGTCGCAGACGTAGCGGTAGGTGCCCTTCTTCAGGGTCACCTTCCAAATCTTCGTTCCCTTCGCCGCCACGCCCGAGTCCTTGTTGACACCGGGACCCTTGATGTGGAAGTTGTGGTTGTTCGCCAGATCCTTCACGGTGATCGTGTAAGCCCCGGCCTTGAGCGTCTTCACGGTTTTCCCGCCCGACTTGAGCGTGATCGTGAATCTTGGCCCGACGGTGCCGGCGAGCTTCCCGGCCTGTGGGGTCGCCTGAACCGAGGCGGGAACCAGCAGCGCACCGGCCACTCCGATGGCCGCCAGCGCAAGACCAAATCGAGACATGCTGCTCCTTTTCGTTCGCTAAGAGATGACCACCTGGGATACGCGTCCCCGAGGCGCTCGGATTGATTCTACGTTGCGGGAACGCTCACGGGCCGCCCCAACTGGGCCGATTGGAGCAGCGCCTGGAGGGTGCGTGCCTGGCCGAGCGCATCGTCGCGTCCGAGCAGCGGCGGCGCCTTTCCCTCGATCGCATCACGCATGTTCTCTAGCTCGCGCTGGTACGCGTCGGCCGTTTCCGCCGTGATTCGCTCCACCCCACCTGGCCGCCTCACCTCGACGACCGGATCCCCCGAGCCCCAGGGCTCCGGGACGTAGATCGAGCCCCCCGATCCGACCGCCTCCAGTCCGGATCGGCCGGGCAGATCGAGGCCGCAATCGAACTGGGCGAGCACGTCGCCTGGGAAGCGCATGGTGCCGACGAAGCGCAGATCGACGCCGGTCGGGCCGACCACCTGCTCCGCGAAAACACGCTCGGGCTCGCCGGCGAGGAGGCGTGTGCCGTGGACGCAATAACAGCCGACGTCGAGCAACGCTCCTCCGCCGAGCTCGGGCACGAAGCGGATGTCCCCCGGAGCATCGAGCATGGCGGAGAAGGTCGCTCGTACGGCGCGAAGCGTCCCGATCGATCCGCCGCGGACAAGGTCCTCGAGCAGGCGTGTGCGCGGATGATGGCGGTACATGAAGGCTTCCATGAGGATCAGTGACCGTTCCGCAGCCAAGTCGTGGAGACGCTCCACCTCCGCCGCACGGGGATCGAGCGATTTCTCGCACAGCACGTGCTTCCCGGCCCGGAGAGCTCGTGCCGACCACTCCACGTGGAGCGAGTTCGGAAGCGAGATGTAGACGGCCTCTACCGCCGTGTCCGCGAGGAGCGACTCGTAGCTTCCGTGCCAACGCTCGAGCCCGTGCTCGCGGGCGTACTCCTCGGCGCGCATCCTGTCGCGGCTTGCCACCGCCACGACGTCCACGCGGTCGGTGGCGCGCGCGGCCTGGAGCACAGCCCGATTGATCTGCGCGGTGGAGAGAAGGCCGAGAGTTGTCAGCTCGCGGCCGCTATCCCGCGACCCGTTCGGGCCCGGCGCTCGAGTCAGGCTCGCCGAACTGCACTTCCAGACGTTCTATGCGCGCGCCCTCCACCTGCGTCACGTCGAACTCGAGCCCGTCCCACACGATTTTGTCGCCCTCCTCAGGCGCCCGCCCGAGCTGGCCGAAGACGAAGCCGGCGACGGTGTGGTAGTCCTCGACCGGTAGCTCCTGCTCGAACTGCTCGTTGAAGTCGTCGATCGGGAACGTGCCGCTGATCCTTATCCGGCTGTCGTCGAGGCGCTGAACCGACTCGTCCGGCAGGTCGTACTCGTCCTCGATCTCGCCGACGATCTCCTCGAGCAGGTCCTCGAGGGTCACGATGCCCTGCATGGCCCCGTACTCGTCCACGACGATCGCCATGTGCTGGTTCGTCCGGCGAAACTCGGCGAGCAGCGCGCCGAGGTCTTTCGTCTCGGGAACGACGTACGCCGGGCGAAGCAGCGAGGCGATCTCGACGTTCTCGATCCCACGGCCGTAGAGCGCCGAGAAGAGGTCGCGCACATGCAGAACGCCGGCGACGTCGTCGAGGGAGCCGCGATAGGCAGGGTAGCGCGTGTACGGAGAATCGATGACGGCGGCCAGGCACTCCGCGGCCGGAAGCTGTACGGAGACCGCGATCACCTGGGGCCGCGGCACCATCACCTCGTTGACTTCCTTGTCCGCGAAGTCGAAGACCTTGTAGAGCATCTCTTCTTCCACCTGCTCGATCGTGCCGGTGTCCTCCGCCGCGGCCACGATCATGCGAATGTCCGCCTCGCTGTGGGCGACGATGCCCGCCGGGGCCGGCCTGATCCCGAACAGACGCGTGAACGCGTTCGACGACTCCTGGAGGAACCACACGATCGGGTACGTCGCGAGGAAGAACGCCTCGACCGGCAGGGCAACCCAGAGCGCCGTTTGCTCGTTCTTCGTCAAGGCGATCGCCTTCGGCACGAGCTCGCCGAGCGTCACGTGGAGGTACGTGACGACGGTGAAGGCGATCAGGAAGGCGACGGTGGTGGCCACGGGTCCGTCGAGCCAATGCTCCACGATCGGCTCGCCCACCGCCCCGAGCAGGATCGAGAAGACCGTGATTCCGAGCTGAACCGTGCCGATGAACCGGATCGGGCTGTCCATGATTCTGAGGGCGATCCTCGCCCGGCGGCTTCCGGCGGCCGCGAGCTCGTTCAGGCGGCTCCGTCGTGCCGTGACGAGCGAGTACTCGGCAGCCACGAAGAACGCGTTCGCCAAGACGATCGCGAGAACGGCGAGGATCTGGAAGGTGATCGTCACGCCCCGCTCTCCGGGGCGCGGGTACTAGGCGGGAGGTCGTCGTCCAATGTGGTGGGACGAGTATAGCGATGCTGCTCGACGCAGCGAACATACGTTCGCTAGACTTCGCCGGCATGGCGGTGACCTATTCGGAGAAGCCGTGCCGGACGGCGCTCAACCGGGTCTCGGGCATGCCTTTCGACTGGTCGCTGAACCCGTATGTGGGCTGCGCGCACCGATGCACGTTCTGCTACGTGCGAGCGTTCGAGCGGCGCGCGGATCGCCCCTCGGACGACAGGTATGGACGCACGATCCGCGTCAAGACCAACGTGGCCGAGGTCTTGCGCAGGGAGCTCGCCCGCCCCTCCTGGCAGCGCGACTCGGTCGCGATCGGCGCAGCCACCGATCCTTACCAGCCCGCCGAAGGTCGGTACCGGCTAACGAGGAGCTGTCTCGAGGTGCTTGCCGAGGCGCGAAACCCGTTCAGCCTGATCACGCGCGGCCCGATGGTCGTGCGCGACATCGACGTGCTCCAGGAGGCTTCGAGGCGGGCCGACGTGGGCGTCGTCTTCTCCGTTCCCACGCTCGACGACGACGTGTGGCGGAAGACCGAGCCCGGCACGGCGCACCCCCGGCAACGGCTGCGCGCGCTTCGGCGGCTCGTGGAGGCCGGCATCAAGGCCGGCGTCGGGATGGCGCCCATCCTCCCCGGCGTCTCGGACCGGCCGGAGCAGCTGGCGGCGGTCGTCCGAGCCGCCCGCGAGTCAGGTGCCACGCACGTGTGGGCGAACCTGCTCTACCTGCGGCCCGGGACGCGAGAGCACTTCCTCGAGCACCTGGCGCGAGACTGGCCGGAGCAGATCGAGCAGTACGAACGCCTGTACGCCGGGCGCGCCTACCTGAAGCGAGCGGAGAGTCAGCCGGTGCGCGAGCACGTGAGCGAGCTGCGCCGCCGGTTCGATGTCAGAGACCGCCGCAAATTGCGGTTTTTTCCGCCAGTCGAGCCGAAGCAGCTAACGCTCACTTTTTGAGCAGGCGGCGATTGATCGCAAAAACGTCGATCAATCCCCTATTGACGGACACGGTGGGCGCTTGACGCGAACCTTGTCTCTCGACCCGCTCGTTAGACTCGGAGAGTGCCCAAGACCACTTACCTCCTCTTCGTCTCCAAGCCCACCGGTTACCAGCTGCGCGAGCGTGACGGGGAGCCGCCGGACGTCGGCACGGAGATCGAGGACGAGGACGTCCGCCTGCGGGTGACGAAGATCGCGCCTTCTCCGCTGCCGGGCGACGCGCGCCTCTGCGCGTACTCGCAGGCGCTCAGCTGAGAGCATTCTCGGCAGCGATGCGCCCGAACACGAGCGCCGCGGCCAGGCCGCTGGCGTAGCCCCCCGTGGAGATACCCCCGACATCGGCGCCGCAGGCGTAGAGCCCTTCGATCGGAGAGCCGTCGCCGGCGAGGACACGGGCGCGTTCGTCGATGCGAAGCCCGCCGATCGTGTGAGTAATCGCCGCTCGAACACGCACGCCCCTGACCAGGCCGGCCGGGGTCGGAAAGGGCAGGTCACACGGGTTCAGGACAGTCCCTCCGGCCGCCTCGGCGGTCGCGACCATGTCGCTGACCGTCCGTCCCCGCACGCGCTCCCGTAGCGCTTCATCGGTCACGAGGTACCAGGCCGATGCGCCCGGCTGCTGCGCGGTCGCCTGCACCACTTCGGTCTCGGACCACGAGACCGGCTGCCGGAGAAACTCGTGGCCATGCTCGTTCAGGACAAGGGCATGTCGGGCGTACAGCTGGGCCGCCGTCACGAATGCGTGCTCCGAGACGTCCGCGTCGGGCATGTTGCGTCCGTAGAACTCCCCCATGCCGCCAGAGAGCGTCGCTCCACGCTCGAGCCCGGCGCCGAGCCCGGCGCCGGTGCTCCACCGGTTCGCTCGCAGGCTGAGTGGGGCGGCGGGAGCAACGTACTCCGCGACGAGCGCGGGGTTCCCCTGGAAGCCCCCGGTCGCCAGGATCACGGCCTCGTCGGCGGATGGTGCTGCCGATGCTTCGAGGCGGACCTCGCCGGCTCCCCGCACCAACGCCTCCGTGAGCGACTCCGGCTCGAAGCGGACACCGGTCGTCAACTCGTTTCCGGTCTCCCGGTAAACGACGTCGACCCCCAGCGACTCGAGCCAGTCCAGCCCGTCGTCCAGGTGCTCGAACACCTGCCGCTGCAGTGACGGGTCGCCCCCCGGGCACTCTGCGCGGAAGCGCTCGAACGTCCGGTAGCGCCAGATGACGCAGCTCGAGATGCGCATCGAGCCCCCGGGGCGCGATCCCTTCTCGAAGACGACCGGCCGCCCTCCGAGCTCCCGCGCCCGTGCCGCGGCGCAGAGCCCGGCCATCCCGCCGCCCCAGATCGCGAGTGAGCTCAGACGAGAGAGAACGTGGGCTTGTGCTCCACGTACTCGACGCGAACGCCTTCGGGCCCGCGCAGAAAGACGGCGTAGGTGTTCTCGGCGTCGACGATGTCGTCGATCTCGATGCCGAGCGTCTTCGCCTCCTCGATGTGCTCCTGCGCCGAGTCGACCAGCACGGCGAGGTGATTGAGGAGAGGTTTGTCCCTGGCGCTCGGGTCGCCCTGGTGGAACTCCACCCAGGCGCCGCCGACCTCCACGCGCGGCACCCCCGAGGCGCCCGGTGTTGACGGCCGAAAACCGAGCCGCTCGTACTGCTCCGCGGTCGTCTCCGGGTCGGCGGAGTACAGCGCTGCGTGATCGAGATCGACCTCGGAGTCGGTGGGAGCCTCGACCAGGGCAAGGCTCAGGCCTTCGCCGAGCTGGAAGTAGGCCCGACCGTCGACCCGCTTGATGTCCGACTTCGGTATCCCGTCGAGAGCACGGTCGAGGTCGGAGACGCGGAAGCCCACGTGCTTGAGCGCGCCTTGTTGCCGTGGGCCGTCGGCGGCGAAGAGCGTGAGCTTGCCCCGCCTCGCGTCCGCGCCGACGAGCGTGAAGCGCTCCGTGCGGTCGATCACGTGCATGCCGAGATGTCTCGTGACGAAGTCGGCGATCCTGTCGCGATCCTCGACCCAGAGGGCCACATGATCCAGCGTTCTCGGGTTCAACGCTATTCCAGTGGTGGATTCTGGACGTTGTGCTCCGTCGCGTACTCGTTCGTGAGGGAGTTCACGACGTCGAAGCCTTCGCTATAGGCGTAGTTGATCTTGACGAACGGCTCCCACTTGTCCGGCAGGGCGTCCTCCGGAAAAATCGCCTCCACCGGGCACTCCGGCTCGCAGGCGCCGCAGTCGATGCACTCCTCCGGGTCGATGACCAGGATGCGGTCGGCCTCGTGGATGCAGTCGACCGGGCAGACGTCGACGCAGGAGCGGTCTTTGATGTCGATGCAGGGCTCGGCGATGATGTACGTCACGGGCCCGAGTCTACCGGGGCGATCAGCTCCTCCACGAGTTGCGGGGCTCGCTCGTTCAGGGCCGCTTTGGCGATCACCTGATCGAAGCCGGCTGCGTGGGCCGCGCGCAGCCCCGCGGTGTCCGCGTGGTTCGCGAACCCGAGTATGGGGATGTCGGGATACGCGTCCGCGACCTCGTCCGGGTCGACCCGTGCGATGTCCGTGATCACCAGCTCCGGCTGGTCGATGCTGTCCGTGGTGACGAAGTGGTGACCCGGTAGCAGCGCCTCGAGTTTGGCGCGGAAATACAGATCGACCCCCGCCAGCAGGATCGTCGCCACGCGTGGAGAGTAACACGGTAGCCGCGCGGCTCCAATACGGTTTTCCACACCGAGATGACGATCGACGACAGCCTGTCCCATGGCCTCGACCTGATACGTCGCGACGAGTACTTCGCCGCGCACGAGGTGCTCGAGGACGCGTGGCGTGCAGCTGCACCGTCCGAGAAGGCCTTCTTCCAGGGCCTCGTGCACGTCGCGGTGGCCTGGTACCAGGCGGGCCGGGGCAATCGGACGGGCTGCACGCGGCAGCTCGAGAAGGCCGCCCGGCGGCTCGGCCCTTTCGCACCCGAGTACCGCGGCGTGGATGTCGAGGCGGCGCTCGCCAGCCTCGCGAAGGCGAGAGAGGTTGTCGAGCGAGACTCGCTAGAGCTGCCCGAGCCCGATGTCAGAAGGGTTTGTGGCTCTGAGCCACAAGCCCGGCTCGAGCCGCCCGTCGTTGACGAAGGGGCCTAGTGGGAGTTTTGTGGCTCTGAGCCACAAACCTCCCACGGCTGCGCCGAGCGAGACCCTGGTCGGCGCCACGGTGGCCGCACGGTTCTGAGTCGGCGGCGGAGGTACCTGGCCGGTGGACGAAATATTGCAGCGTTCAGACAGCGTCCGTCAGTCGCTCGAGGAAGGCGCTGAGCCACCACGAGCGGCCGAAGAAGAACAGCAGGCCGAAGCCGACCAGGGCGGTTCCGCTCGCTACGCGGATGTAGGTGTAGTGGTCGCGCAACCAGCGGAAGGCACCCATCGCCTTCGCGAAGGCGACGCCGGCGAGGAGGAACGCTGCGCCGAGGCCGGCCGAGTACGCCGCGAGGAGTAGCGACCCCTGAGCCACGGTGTCGCTGTCGGTGGCGAGCACCAGCACCGACGCGAGCACCGGCCCGATGCAGGGGGCCGCGCAGACGGCGAACGCGGCTCCGAGCAGGGCGCTCGATCCCCGTCCCCGAGCGCGGGCGAGCATCGAAGGGGCGATCACGCGCTCCGGCCAGGGAAGGAGCCCCATGAACATCAAACCGAGCACGACGAGCATGAAACCGGCGATCGCTTCGAGGACGATCTGATTCAAGCCGAGCGCCTCGGAGAGAGCCGCGGCGGCCGTCCCGAGCATGACGAAGACGACCGTGAACCCGAGGATGAACGGGAGGCTGGCGAGGACCACACGGCGTCCGACTCCCCGCTCCCCTAACCTCCCAGGCTCGACGGCCGAGACAGCTGACAGGTACCCGGGGACGAGCGGCAGGACACACGGCGCGATCACGGAGATGAACCCCGCGAGGAACGCGACGGGGAGGCGACCGATCACGTGCTCGGTGTCATGCGTCGAAGCGGGCGAGCTCGTCGTCGAGCCGCCGCTCGAGCACGGGCTCGAGCCGGGCTCGGCCGTTCAGCTCCGGCTCCGGCTCGGGGTGGTCCCGCTCGCGGGGCGAGCGGCTCCACCGCCAGGCCAGCGCGGACACCGCGATGATCCCGGCCCCGAGCCCCACGAGCGGAAGCAGCCACGCGACCAGGTCGAACCCGCGCTTCGGGGGCGCCGCCAGCACGGCCGGGCCGAACTGGTCGACGAAGCCGTCCTTGATCTCGCTCTTCGAGTCGCCCGCCTTGATCCGCTCGTCGATCACCTCGCGCATGCGGTCTGCGACCGGGGCGTTCGACTGGTCGAGCGTCGACTTGCACGTCGGGCAGATGAGCTCGCTCTCGAGCTCGTTGCGTGTCGGCCGATCCTCGCTCCCGAGCGCGACCCCGGGTAGAGCGAGGCACACGACGCCGGCGATTGCGAGCGCACGCCTCACGAAACCAGGGCCCGGTCGATGAGGTCTTCGAACTCTTCTCGCTGACTGTCGCGAATCGCACCCTGCATGAGCCCGACGAGCTTGCCGCTGCGGCCGATCACGAACGTCTCCGGAAGGCGGATGACGCCGTACCGCACCCACATCTTGGCCGCACCGTCGTGGACGTTCGGATACGTGACCCTGTACTTGCGCACGAACTTCTTCGCGTCGCCGTCGAAGTCGCGCGAGGCGATCCCGATGAACGCCACGCCTTCCCCGCGATGCTCTTCCCACGCGGACTGAAGCACCGGCGCCTCCTCCTCGCACGGCGCGCACCAGGACGCCCAGAAGTTGAGCACGACCGCCTGGCCCCGCAGCGTGGAGAGGGTCAGCTCGCCGGACCCATCCAATCGCGGCAGAGTGAAGTCCGGTGCCGTGACGCTCTTCCCCGCCCTGATGGCGGCGGGGATGCCGCTCCCCTGTTCCTTGGCGACCTTCCAGACGAGGAGCGCCAGCAAGCTCGCCACCAGTCCGACCGCAAGGATCTGGCCGGCGAGTCGGAGGCGTGCGGACATCTACGCGGGGACGATGAAGACGGGTGCGCCCACGCGCACCTGGCTGAAGAGCCACTCCGCCTCGGGGATGCGCATGCGGATACAGCCATGCGACGCCGAATACCCGATCGAAGCCGCGTCGGGAGTGCCATGGATGCCGACGAGCGGAGCGGTCAAGCCCATCCACCGGGTGCCGAGTGGGTTGCCGGGACCCGGCGGGACCGGCTTCTCGTCCTTGGCCCAGTCGGAAGCGGGCGGATACCACCAGGGATGTCGCCACATGACGGCGATCGAGAAGCGACCGAGCGGGGTCGGATAGCTCGCCTGACCGGTTGCGACACCGAACACCCGCCGAAAGCGCATGCCGTTATAGAGATACAGCCGGTTCGAGCCCCTGCGGATCACGATCACCGGACCGAAGCTGCTTCGAGTGAGGGACGGGGCGATCGTCCTGAGCCGGAGGCTCAGTGGTCCGCGCTTGTTCGCCTTGAGCGCGCGGACGATGGTGGTTGTTCCACCCGTCCGATCGACGGAGCGTCCGATCTGCTCCGGGGTGATGTACGGCCGCAGCCCACGCAGGAAGAGCCGTGAGTCGGCGGAAGCGCGGTCGAAGCGCTTGGCCAGGGCGGCCATGTACGAGCGCACCTGGGCACCCTGGACGGCAACGACGAGCGCCACCTTCTTCCTCGGGGGGGCGATCCGCGCGCGCGCAACCGCAGTGCGAATGTAGGGCGAGGCGCCCACGCGGGCCGGGGTCACCCTCAGGCGGCGGCGCCCCACCAGGAGGACGAGCGGCTTGTCGAACTGGGCCTTGACAGCGTAGTAGGCGCTGTCCGGGTCGAGACCGCCCACCGGGACGCCGCCGATCGTGACGCCGCGTGCGATCAGCGCGGGCGGCTGGGTCGCCGTCGTGGTGGTCGCCGTCGTGGTGGTCGCCGTCGTTGCCGTCGCCGTCGTCGCCGTCGTGGTGGTCGTAGTCGCGACGGTGGAGGCCACCACGGCCGCCGACAGCCCTCCGGCGCAGCCGAATCCAAGGACGAAAAGGGCTATGAGAGCGGCTTTCCGCACCGATTCAGTCTAGCCGCGCAGTCCTCCGCTCCGGAGGTCACCGGCACACTCCTGGCACAAGGACGCCAACCATTTTGTGCGCGTGCCCCGCGGGTCGGGTCCGCGGCGGCCGGGCTATGGGCGCGTGGGCAGCGGATCCTCGTCGAAGCGCTCGCCGCTCGCGGCGAACTCGACGATCATCCGGTCGGTGATCCACTCCACCGGTGAGTGGTCGTCGGTCCACGGATTGTCAGCACGGGAGGCCTCGCGCATGCCCGCCGCAAGAAGGCGCGTGAGCGGCGCAAGGGGGGCGGGCGTCCTGGCCAGCCGGCCGCGGAGTGCCCCGAGCGGCGTCCCGTCAGCGAGGCCCAGAACGAGCTGGTTGAAGCGAAGCGCCTGCCAGGCCACGACCTGCGGAAACTCGTGGGCGAGCGTGCCGGCGATGCCCTCCGCGAGACGATGGTCGTCCGGGACCGTCGCCACGTTCATGGCGACGATGCCGTCAGGCCGCAGACGCTCTCGAACGAGCGCGAAGAACTCGCGTGTCGCAAGGTAGAACGGAACGTACGGCGGCCGGTACGCGTCGATGAAGATCAGGTCGTAGCGCTCGCCCGTCCGCCGCAGGAACGGCCTCGCGTCCTCGTCGAAAACACGTAGTCGCGGGTTGTCGCCGAGTCCGAGGTAGCGGCGTCCCGTCTCCGTCACCGCCGGATCCAGCTCGATGCCGTCGATGCGCGCGCCCGGATAGTGGACTCCGAACGCGCGGGCCGTCGTGCCACCCGCATTGCCCAGGATCGCCACCCGCTCGACGGGACGCCCGAGGAGAGGCGGGACGGCGAGAAACGTGTCCCACACGCCGCCGGTCAAGACCGCCCCGGGCCGCCAGATCGAGTGCACGGCGACGCCCTCGTTGAGATAGAGGTAGCGAGCTCCTCGGCGCTCGACCACCTGCACGTACTGGTAAGTGGACTCCCGCTCGTACAGGAGGCCGGCCTGTGCCTTCACGGCTCCAGGGGGCACGGCGACGAGAGCCGCGACGCCGATCGCGACGCAGACCCAACGCAGTCCGAGCAGCAGCGAGCCGCCGAGGGCGATCAGCGCCGCTGCGCAGAGCAAGGTCCGCTGCGTGCCGACCCACGGGATCATCACGAGCGCGGGGAGGAACGTTCCGACCAGACTCCCCGCCGTCGAGAGGGCGAACACGCGACCGGCGACCGCGCCTGCGCCGCTCAGATCGGAGATCCCGAGCCGGATGGCGAACGGCGGCACCATGCCGAGCAGGGTGACGGGCGGGGCGAAGAGCACCAGCGAGCCGAAGAAGGAACCGATGACGGCACCGGCCGAAAGCTCGTCGATGCCGCGGACCGACAGGTCGAGGAACGGCTGCGCCACGAAGGGCGTCGCCGCCACGAGGAGTGCCGCCCCCATCACGATGGCGCCGAGCACTCGCTCGCTCGGCCGCCGGTCGGCCAGCCGTCCGCCCAGCCAGTATCCCAACGATAATGACGCCAGGACGAGGCCGATGATGTTCGCCCAGACGACCGTCGAGGACCCGTAGTACGGAGCGAGCAGCCGCGAGGCTGCGAGCTCGGTTGCGATCGAACCGGTGCCGGCGAGGAAGACTAGGCCCGCCAGCGCGAGCCCGTTGTGCCGGCGGGTCGCCGCTCCTCCCGCTACCGCCTCGGCCGTCATCTTCTCGGCTACAGCCGCTTGATGACGACCACCGCGCAGTCGTCCGTGAGGTCTCCTCCGGAGAACGTACGGCAGTCGTCGACGACCGCGCGTGCCAGCTCAGGGGCCGGCAAGTCCCACTTCGCCTCGAGGAGCTGATCGAGCCGCTCTACGCCGTACAGCTCGCCGTCTCGACGTGCCTCGATGAGTCCGTCGGTATAGAGCACGATGGAGGAATGCGGGGACAGCACAGCGCGATCCTGCGGATACGTCTGCTCGCTCTCGATGCCCAGCGGCAGGCCGCCGTGACCGAGCGCCGCGACGGAGCCGTCGGGGCGTACCAGGCGTGGCGGCGGGTGGCCGGCGCATGAGCAAGCCACCTCCCCGCTCGTTCCATCGATCGTCATGTACACCATGGTCACGAATTTCCCGACCGGGACCTCACCGAGAACGACCTCGTTTGCCGAAGCGAGAAAGTTGCTCGCGTCCGGGTGCTCGCGCACAAGCGACCGGAACACGAACTTCGCCATCGCCATGTCGGCCGTCGCCTCGATCCCGTGCCCGGTGACATCGCCGAGCACGACGGCGAGGCGCCCGTCCGGAAGCACCATGTAGTCGTAGACGTCGCCCCCCACGTCGACCCGGGCGGAGGACTCGTACACGTCACCGAGCTCGAGACCCTCGAGCCGGGGCCGCGAGCGCGGTAGAAGCGACCGCTGCATCGTGTCAGCGAAGTCCTTCTGCTGGTGGTAGAGCCGTGCGTTGTCGATAGCGAGAGCAGCCTGGCGGGCGACCGAGAGCGCGCTCCCGACGGTCTCCGTCGTGATGCGGCGCGACGGGTCGAGTGACAGCAGCGTCAGCGTCGCGAGCACCTCGGCAGAGGTGGCGATCGGGATGATGCCCGCCGTCGAGCCCTGCTCGAGGAAGGGTGCCAGCAGGTTGTGGGAGGTATCGAGCTCGCCGGCCCGCTCGGGGTCGAGCAGAAGGGGCTGTGCGGTCTCGAGCAACCGCTGCACGGGCGGCGCCGACATCGGCTGGGAGCGGGACAGAATGGCGCGAACGGGCTCGTGCAGACGAGGGTCGGCAACGTGAATCGCACGCGTCACGAGCGACTCGCCCCGCTCGTCGCGCATGCGAATCACGGCCGCGTCGAGATCGAATGATTCGACGACGCTCCGAGCGACTGCCTCCAGAGTGGCCTCGAGCGACAAACTCTGTGCAAACGAGCGCGAGATCTCGTAGAGCGTCCCGAGCTGGCGAGCCGCTTGGCGCTCTGATGCGAGCGCTTGCTCCAGCTCTGAGCCGAGCTGCTTCGCCTGCTCGTGCAGGCGCGCGTTCTCGACGGCCACGGCAAGCTGAGCCGCGAGAGCACGCACCAGCGCGGATTCGTTCGCGGTCAGCCCGCGGCGCCGGCGAGGGTAGACGGCAAGCAGCCCGATGACGTCGTCGCGCGCGACCAGTGGCACACCGAGCGCGGCCTCGATTCCGGCCTTCTTCACCGAATCCCGGACGTTGGCCAGACGCGGCTCGTTCAGGGCGTCTTCGACCAGCACCATCCCGCGGCCACGAAAAGGCCCGAGCGCCAGCTCCAGCAGGCACTCGGCCACCTCGAGGTGAGGCCCTTCGATGCCCCGGGCCGCAGCGGTTTGGAGCTCACGCGCCTCGTGAAGGTAGATCGCCACGCGCTCGACCGCGAGCAGCTCAGCCACGCGCTCGACCGCGGTCTCGAGCGTGTGGGCGAGAGAGAGCTGGGCGATCGCCTGCGCGATCACAGCGAGAAGCGCGCGCGCGCGCTCGAGCTCGTCCGTGGTACGGCGGCTCTTCTCGCTCGATCGGAGCGCATGAGCAGCCCGTGCTCCGAAGGTCGCGAGCGCCGCCGGATCACCGCTGGCCGAGGCGTCGTCCACGTCAAACAGGAGTTGCAGAGCGCCGATCGCCGGCTGACCAAGTCGGATGGTCGCGACGCGAACCGGCTCGCCGCTCGGCCCGTCCGAATCCTCCTCGGCGACGGTGCCACGCGTGTCCATGAGCGCGCGGGACACGAGCTCGCCGAGCGACGCTCTCGTCGACGCGTCCAGCCGGACGCCGTACGAGGCCGCCAGAAGCGGAGGACTCACGTCGTCCTCGCGGTTGAGCCAGATGAGCGAAGCGATAGCACCGGTGGCGCCGGTAGCGAGCCGAGCCACGTCCTCTTCGGTTCGTTCGTCATCGGAACCGGCCGCAAGCGCCTCGCCGACGACGTGGAGCACCGAGCCGTCCGCAGGAAAATCGAGCGTCGGTGCTCCCTTTGTCCCGAAGGCCCGTACCGCGAAACCGATCTGGGCAGCGGCAAGCCGGGCGACCGCCCTTTCGTTCCGGTCGAAGGCTCGGCGCGTCCGCATCAGCTCGAGCGTGGCCACGGGATGGCCCCCGAGAAGCACCGGGATCTGCAGCACGGCGCCCGCGCCCACGAGGGCGGCTGCCCGACGGGCCGCTTCAGGCATGCGCGCCCGATCGTCGACCTCGTCGAGGGCGACGGCGAGGATCGGTACGCGTGTGCCGCCGAGCTCGGCCGCGACAGCAGGCGACCGGGCGGCTACGGCGGCCGTGATCATGCACTCGCCCGCAGGCTCGAGTACCCGGGCGAGCGCTACCTCCGCATCCACGGCCTGCGCGGTGGCTTCGGTGATCTCGGTCAGCGCCCCGCTCAACGTTGGGCAGTCGGCGAGGCGTCGGGCCGCCGCTGCGAACGCGTCGAGTGCAGCAGCCGCAATCGCCCCGGCCGCTGCCGGGAGGTGTTGCTCTCGCTGATCCGGCTCGGCGATCACTGGACCGCACAAGTATGGCGGCACAGCGGACCTGTGGCGCGGCCGGGAGCGACGCCTAAGTACCGTCGATCGGATGAGATTAGACTTCGCTGATTGTCCAGCGTTGCCCCGGAACCGCAAGAGGAAGCGCCAGAGGTCGATCCATGGGCCGTCGACCGCGCCTATTGGCTCCACCGCGCGCGGCGGCAAGCGCGGCTGGATCGGCGGCAGGCGCGCCGGAACGCTCATCTGCGCTTTCTCTTCGTCATCGTCGTCCTACTGACGCTCAGCGTTTTTCTCGGGCTCACCGTGTGGCACGAGATCGAGCGTCTGTTCGGGCTCTGAGTGGCAACGCACGATCCCTTTCGAACCGATGCGCAGCCGAGCGGCCTGCGCTCTTCGGGCGGGACGACGCGACGGGGGCCAGGGCTTTGGGCGAGCGGCGAGCGCGTGAGCGGACTGGCCGGCCTCGTCCTGATGCTGTCGTCTTTCATGGGCTGGTACACCGGCTCGGGCGAAGGGCCGACGACGAGCGTGCTGGGCTGGCACACGGGAACGCTGGGCAAGCTGGTGTTCTTCCTCGGGCTCCTGGTTCTGCTGCTTGCCATCCTGCGCGAGCTCGGAATCACATTGCCCGCAAGCGTTCCCGAGAGCCTGGTCGTGATCGCAGCCGGCTCGCTCGCGACCGTGTTCGTGCTCATCCGGGTGATCTCGATTGGCGAGGAATACCTTCCCGCGGACGGTCGGGGCATCGGCATCTGGGCGGCTCTTGTCGCAGCCGTGGGCGTGATTCTCGGTGGGCTCCTGCAGGCGAGCGAGGAGCTTTAGCGGCCAGTCCGAGACGTGGCGCGCCTGGTGGGCGGTCTACTTCGGCAGCAGCTGCTTGGTGGACTCGATCAGCTGGTGCGGGTCGAACGGCTTGCCGAGGAACCCTCTCGCGCCCTGAGCCTCCGCCTGGGATGCTGACCGCTCGTCAGCCTGCCCGCTGAAGACGATCACCGGAATTGCCCCGACTCCGTGCTGTTCCTGGATGCGCCGGAGCATCTCCCAACCGTCCATCTCGGGCATCATCACGTCGAGGAGTACCAGGTCAGGGGGCTCGTTCTCCAGAGCCGTCAAACCCTCCGCACCGCTCGCTGCCTCACGAACCGTGTAGCCCTCGAGCTCGAGATTGACGCGGACGTACTCGCGCACACGGTCATCGTCGTCCACGATCAGGACGAGTGGACCCGCCTCACTCCTCCCCGCAGGCCCGGAATGCTCCAGGAATGCGTCGAGGTCTGCACGCCGGTATCTCCGGTGACCGCCCGGCGTGTAGAACGTCGGCACCCGCTTGAGATCCGACCACTTGCGGATGGTGCTCTGAGCGACACCGAGGTACTTGGCGGCCTGCCCCAGCGTGAGCCACTCGTTCGACTCGCTCGGGCCTCGCCTCCCGCCGCCTGAGTCGCGAAACACCATCACCCGCGATTCTGTCAAAAACTCAGCTTTCCTGCAAAGTGGGCGTCGGCCTTCATCGTTCGGCAGACGGCGCCTCGACGGTGACGGTCCGTGGCGGCGGGGCAACCGTGCGCGGTCGCAAAGTTCGTTCATAGATCACCGTTCCCCCGGGCTCCCGCTCGTCCGCGAGTACCTGGCCGACGGCGACGCCAACCCCGAAGCAGAGCGCGATCAGCACGATACGAATTGCCCAGCCCTTCCGTCCGTCGCGGCGGCGCCTACGCGAGCGTTCCAGGCGCCGCCTTTCCGGGGAGGGATCGAGCCTGCTCACGGCTCGAAATCCGTCGCGCCTCGTGCGTAGAGGTGGAAGGCCGAGGCCTCGACCAGCTCGAGCGAACCGAGCACGCCTGCTTCCGGCACCCGCTCGGAGACCACCTCGCGGCTCCAGCGCTCAGCGTCCAGGTAGGCGTCAGCGAGCTCGTCCAGGGTGAAGGTCTGGCCGATCCGGCGACGCAGCTCGTAGGTGACCGCGTCGACCTGGGCCAGCAACCGCTCGCGGCGCGTGGGGTCACGGGCCTCGGCTGAGAGGCGCCGGTGGCCGTCCTCCCACTCCTGGCGCGCGGTTTCGACCGAGGAGCGCACCGACTGGATCATAGGTGGATCCGCTTCTAAATCTGCTCCCGCGAGCAACAGCGCTTCGGCCAAAGCGGCTCCAGCTCCGCCAGGATCTGGTTGCCGAGCTCGTAGTCCGGCTCTGCGAGCGCGAAGGCTACGTGAGCGTGGAGGCACTTGAGGCGCTCCGGCCGGCTCGCGCCTCCGATTCCGAGGTCGAGTGATGCCCCTCCGTCGGTTCCCGTACGACCGCCTGCGAGCGCTCGACGCACCCGGCGTTGGCGTGCGGATGCTCGACGGAGGCTGTCCCGGAGGCTCGGCTCGTGCGCGGCAGCGTCGCTCCAGCGCTGCACGCCACCCGCGGCCTCGAGCCGCGACACGGCGGCCACGAGGTGGGGGCACGTCAGGTAGTACGTCGTTGGAAACGGGGCGCCTTCGACGTCGTAGGGCGCCTGCTCCGTCACCGCCGGCAACCCGAACGGACAGCGGCAGGCCACGCGGGCAAACGCGCGCGGAGGTCGCCCGAGCTGCCGCTCGACGACCGACCGATCCTCCATCATCGCGATGCTAGATGGTTGATCGCGCGGCGTGCTTCACGCCGTCAATCGTCCTCATTCGGCTCGGCGCGCAGACGGCGCCAGGCGCCGATGCCCTTGATGATGAAGAGCCGCTGTCCAGGCTTCACGAATCCGATCCGCCGCGCCTGCCGCAGAATCGCCTCCTGGCTCGTGGAAGCGGCCAGGCGCTGCTCGAGCCTGCGCTGCTCGGCTCTCAGGGCCTGCACCTCTCCGCTTCTCACCGCGAGAGCCTGGCGTGTCTCGAGATACGACCGTACGGGCTGGTAGTAGAAGAGCGCGGCCAGTGCGACGGCGCCCGCAAGGAGCCAGCGGAGCCGGCGGCGGGAGCGCGAAGGCCGGCGGCGGCCACGTTGTCGCCTCTCCATGGGAGCTGTGTTCGCGGTCCAGGAGGCAGGTCCTCTCAGATCCTTGCCCATGAAGGGAATCGTCTCGGAATGACGAGTCGTTCCAGGTTGTCAGACGATATCGACCTTGATCACGTTCGTCGAGCCTGGAATGTTGACCGCGGTGCCGCCCGTGATCACAACGCGGTCTCCCGGCGAGACGAACCCGCTCGCGCGCGCGGCTTCGAGGGAACGGTTCCAGAGGTCCGCGACGTCGGAGCACTCGGGGATCTCGATCGGCTCGACGCCCCACTCGATCGCCATCTGCTGCAGGGCATAGCGGTGGTGCGTCAGGCCGAGGATCGGCCGGTGAGGCCGGAGCCGCGCGACCGCTGAAGCGGTTCGGCCGGTGAACGTCGGCACGACCAGCGCCTTCGCTCCCAGCACCTCGGCGAGATCGCACGCGGCGTTCGACATCGCCCTCCCGATCGTCGGCTCCTCGCTCGCGCCAGGAAGCTGGTGCCGGTAGCCGAGGCTGGGCTCGACGGCCCGGGCGATCTGATCCATGTATTCGACGGCCTGGATGGGATACTCGCCGACCGCGGTCTCGCCGGAGAGCATGACGGCCGACGTCCCGTCGAGAACGGCGTTGGCAACGTCACTGGCCTCCGCCCTCGTCGGCTCGGCCTGGTGAATCATGGACTCGAGCATCTGAGTGGCAGTGATCACCGGTGTGCCGCGCTCGAGCGCAGCGGCGATGATCCGCTTCTGCAGGAGGGGTACCGAGGCCGGGCCGATCTCGACGCCGAGATCGCCGCGCGCGACCATCACGCCGTCGGCCTCGGCAAGGATCTGGTCGAGCGACGCGACCGCCTCTGCCTTCTCGATCTTCGCGATCACGCGAGCTTTCGAGCCCGAGTCCTCGAGGATCTTGCGCAGATCCGTCACGTCGGCCACCGAGCGAACGAAGGACAAGGCCACGAAGTCCACGCCCAGATCCAGCGCGAACGAGAGATCGTCGAGATCCTTCCGGGTGAGCGACGGGATCGGCAGCGGGACGCCGGGCAGGTTCACCCCTTTCTGCGAGCTCACTGGGCCTCCCGAGAGCACGGCGCAGCGTGCACGCCCGGACGTCACGTCGTCCACGCGCAGGCGGACCAGCCCGTCGTCGATCATCACCGCGTGCCCGGGGCGGAGCACCGTCCCGATCACCGCCGGCCACACGGGCAGCTCACCATCGCGAGCCACGTCGCCACCTGCGACGACTACCTCGTCCCCGACCTTGAGGTAGACAGGCGCCGGGAGGTCACCGATCCGAAGCTTCGGGCCCTGCAGATCGGCGATGAGGGACAGGGGGCGGCCAGCCTCCTCCTGGATCTCGCGCACGGTGCGGGCACGCTCGGCGTGATCGGCTCGCGTGCCGTGCGAGAAGTTGAGGCGAGCGCCATCCATGCCGGCTCGCACGAGCTCGCTCACCATCTCGCGCGTCGCCGTAGCCGGCCCGATCGTGGCGACGATCTTCGTTCGGCGCGGCTCCTCCATCGCCGGGAGAGTAGAGGCTCGGTGCGAGACGTGTCTAGGCGCTTTGAGACGCCGCCGGGCGCGCGCGGGGAAATGCCGCCCAACCCGGGTACGACGCCAGCTCGCCGAGCTGCTCCTCGATGCGCAGCAGCTGGTTGTACTTCGCCACACGGTCGGTGCGCGAAGGAGCTCCCGTCTTGATCTGCCCCGAGTTCGTCGCGACGGCGATATCGGCGATCGTGGTGTCCTCAGTCTCGCCCGACCGGTGGGAGATAACCGTGGCGTAACCGTTCGAGCGCGCCAGCTCGATCGCCTCGAGCGTCTCGGTGAGCGTCCCGATCTGGTTCACCTTGACCAAGATGCCATTCGCGACACCCTGTTCGATCCCCCGGGAGAGGCGTTGCGGGTTGGTCACGAAGAGATCGTCACCCACGAGCTGGAGCCGTCCTCCGAGCCGCTCCGTCAGCGCGCGCCAGGCGCCCCAGTCGTCTTCGGCCAGCCCGTCCTCCACCGAGACCAGCGGGTACCGGTCGGCAAGTTGCTCGAAGAGGTCGACCATCTCGGTGCCGTCCAGGGTCCGCCCCTCACCCTGTAACGCGTAGCGTCCATCGTGGAAGAACTCGCTCGAGGCGGGGTCGAGCGCGAGCGCGACGCGCCCGCTGTGCCCTGCCCGCTCCACGGCCGCGAGAATCACTTCGATCGCCTGCTCGGTCGATGCCATGTCCGGCGCGAAACCACCCTCGTCGCCCACACCGGTGGCGAGCTTCCGCTCGTGCAGCACGGCCCTCAGCGCGTGGAAGATCTCCGCCCCGATCCGAAGCGCCTCGGCGAAGCTCGCGGCGCCGGCCGGAACGATCATGAACTCCTGAAAATCCAGTGTGTTCTGAGCGTGAGCGCCGCCGTTCACCACGTTCAACATCGGCACCGGCAGCGTGTGGGCACCCGAGCCGCCGATCCAGCGATACAGGGGGGTCCGCTCATGTGCAGCGGCCGCCTTCGCGACCGCGAGGGAGCAGCCGAGAATCGCGTTGGCGCCCAGGCGGCCCTTGTTGGGCGTACCGTCGAGATCGATCAGCGCCGCGTCCACCCCTCGCTGGTCGCGGGCGTCCACGCCCGAGAGGGCCGGCGCGATCTCCGCCCGGACGTTCTCGACGGCACGGAGCACGCCCTTGCCGAGATACCGCGCCTTGTCTCCGTCGCGAAGCTCTACGGCCTCGAACTGTCCGGTCGAGGCTCCCGATGGCACGGCGGCGACACCGGTCTCTCCCGACTCGACGGTCACCTCCACCTCGACAGTCGGATTTCCACGCGAATCGAGGATCTCGCGGGCATGGACGCGCTTGATAGCGCTCTTCACTCGGCCTCCTTCGCCAGATCGTAGAAGCGGTCCTGATCGCTCAGAGTCAGGTCGGCGAACCGCAGTCCCGCGCCGTCGGCAAGCTCTGCGGCCCGGTCCACCCGGGCGGCGAAGCGCTCGGTTGCCCGTCGAAGCTCGAGCTCCGGATCTACGTTGAGGCGGCGTGCGACATTGACGCATGCGAACAGAACGTCTCCGATCTCGGCGGCCTGGCGTTCGTCCGGCGGGCGCTCGGGCGGCGGATCGGCTCGTCCCTCGAGCTCCTCCTCCAGTTCCCGCAGCTCGTCCTCGAGGTCGGCGAGCGCACCTGCGACATCGGGGTACTCGAACCCGACTGCCGCGGCACGGCGCTGCACCTTGCGCGCTTGCATGAGCGCCGGCAGCGTGGTGGGGACGTCGTGAAAGATTCCGGCGCGCAGCTCCACCGTGCGCTTGATGTGCTCCCAGTTCTGCCGCACCTGGTCCGGGGTCTCGGCAGCCGCGGCTCCGAAGACGTGCGGATGCCTCGTGACCAGCTTCGCGTGGATCTTCCGAGCCACGTCCTCCAACCCGCCGTGCCCCTGCTCGTCGAGCAGCAGGGCCAGGAAGTACACCTGGAAAAGAAGGTCGCCGAGCTCGTCGACCAGCTTGTCGGGACTGTCGCCGAAAGCCGCGTCCGCAACCTCGTACGCCTCCTCCAGCGTGTGCGGCACGATCGTGCGTGCCGTCTGCTCGCGGTCCCATGGGCACTCGCGCCGCAGCCGCTCGGTGAGGTGCTGAAGATCGAGGAGGGCTGTCGCCAGACCGTCGCTCATGTCAGGCGGCCACGGAACGTTTTGCCGGCTGTGGCCCCCGTGGGCCCTAGGGCGACGCCGTCGTGGTCCCGGTCGTGCCCGTCTGGGGCGGCGAGTAGCCGACCTGGTAGGCGGTGTCGTCCTCGAAGGCCTCGCGCGTGTCCTCCAGCCAGCCCGTCATGGCCTCGTTCTTCTTCGTCTGCAGGA
>JACCTQ010000038.1 GCA_013812265.1 Actinomycetota bacterium | reverse complement strand
CTGGCTCCGGCGTTCCCTGCTCGGGATGATGAACAACGACCGGTCGGGATTTGCTCATGGTGTGACCTCCGGAAGCGGCTCTAATCTACGCGGCTCGACGACGATCGTGGCCGCGATGCCGAGCTCGGGATGAGCGCCTCGAGCGACGGTGAGGCAGCGCTCGTGCGGCTCGCTGTGGCCACCTCGAGCCTCCGCGTGCCGGCACCGCTTGAATAAGCACCCTCTGCGACCGGTCGAAATGTCACCCTCCCCGCGCTAGCAGCGTCCTCGTCCGGTGGCAGCCTGTTCGGCGAAGTCCAGGTCGAGCAGGAGGAAGGACGTGCTGGTCGTGGAGCAGTGGGCCGAGCTGCGCAGGCTGCATTTCGTCGGCGGGGTCTCGATCAAAGAGCTCGCGCGGCGTTTCGCCGTTGATCGCAACACCGTCCGCCGGGCACTCCGCTCCAGCGATCCGCCGCGGTACGAGCGAACGCCGGGGCCGTCGAAGCTCGATCCGTTCAAGGACGAGATCCATCGGCTGCTGCACGATGATCCGCGCCTGCCGAACATGCGCGTCGGCGAGCTCGTCGCGCCGCTCGGATACACCGGCCGCCAGACGATCCTCGATGCGTACCTGCGCGAGGTCCGCCCGCTCTTCCGCCCCGCGACGCGGACGTACCAACGGACCAGCTACCGCCCGGGCGAGCTCGCCCAGTTCGACCTCTGGGTACCCAAGCACGAGATCGTCGTCGGCTTCGGCCAGACCCGCCGCGGATACGTGATGGTCGGGGCGCTCGGCTATTCGCGGGTCGGCGCGGGCGCGCTCATCTTCAGCAAGGAAGGTCCGGACCTGCTCTGGGCGATGGCCCGCTGCCTGCGCAGCTTCGGCGGGTTGCCCGAGACCCTCGTCACCGACCGCGAGGGCGCGTTGCATGCCGGCCTGGGCCGACCGACCGAGCCGTACGCGGCGTTCTGCGGCCAGCTCCCGGTGGCCAGGCGATTCTGCGAGGCGGCCGACCCTGAGGCGAAGGGCGTCGTCGAGCGGCTGATCCAGTTCCTCGAGACCAGCTTCGAGCCAGGCCGGCAGTTCGCCGGGCCGCTCGACTTCCAAGAGCAGCTCGATCGCTGGTTCGCGGGCCGGGCGAATGTCCGGACCCACCGCGCGCTGCGCGAGCGGCCGATCGATCGGCTGGGCGAAGAGCGCGGCTCGCTGCGGTCGTTGCCCGCGCGCACCCCCGACGTCCACCGGCGGCTGGTCATGCGCGTCCCGCCGCAGCCATACGTGCGCGTCGACACCAACGACTATTCGCTCGATCCCGCCCTCGTCGGGCGGCGGGTCGAAATCGTCGCGACGCAGCGCCGGATCCGCGGCCGGGCCCTCGACGGTGGCGAGCTCGCGTGCGACCACGAGCGGCTGTTCGCCCGGCATCGCACGGTCACCGCGCTCGAGCACGCCCGAGCGCTGCGCACGCTGCGCGGTGATCCAGCCGAGGTCGAGGTCGAGCGCCGGCCGCTGAGCGCGTACGACCGGCTGATCCCGGCATGACGACGACGACGAGCGAGCTCCCGCACCTCTTCCGGACGCTCAAGGCTCCGGCCGCAGCGCGGGCCCTGCCGAAGCTCGCCGAGCGGGCGAGAGCCGAAGAGTGGAGCTATGAGCGCTTCGCCGAAGCGCTCCTTTCGAGCGAGACGAGCTCGCGCGAGGCCCACGGCGGCGCAGCGCGGATCCGGACCGCCCGATTCCCCAATCGCAAGACCCTCGAGGAGTTCGACTGGAGCTTCCAGCGCTCGGTGAAGCAGGAGACCGTGCTGCATCTCGCCCAGCTCGATTTCCTCTTGGGCAAAGAGAACGTCGTGCTCCTCGGCCCACCCGGGACCGGAAAGACCCATCTCGCGATCGCCCTCTCGATCCGGGCCTGCCTCGCCGGCCACCGGGTCGCCTTCGCCACGGCGAGCGACTGGGTCGCCCGGCTCCTCGACGCCCAGCGTCTCGGCCGGCTCTCCCTCGAGCTTCGACGTCTGGGCCGCGTCCCGTTGCTGGTCGTCGACGAGGTCGGCTATGTGCCCTTCGATCCGGAGGCCGCCAAGCTGATGTTCCATTTGGTCGCGAGCCGCTATGAGCGGGCCTCGCTCATCGTCACCAGCAACAAGCCGTTCAGCGCCTGGGGCGAGGTCTTCGGCGACGACGTCGTCGCGACGGCGATGGTCGATCGGCTCGTCCACCACGCCGCGATCCTCTCGCTCAAGGGCGACAGTTTCCGGCTGCGGGGCAAGGATCTCGCTGCAGGGCGTCGCTCAGCCACGGACGACGAGACGTGAGAGGGGTGCATTTTCAACCGTTGGAGGGGGGTGCATTTTCGACCGTTGACGACA
>JACCTQ010000011.1 GCA_013812265.1 Actinomycetota bacterium | reverse complement strand
CCGCCGGCGAAGACCTTCAGGAACCGGAAGCTCGCCACGGGCGCTATCTACTCGCTCCGCCGGAACCCGTAGCGGCCGCCGTGGAAGAGCAGCGGCCGCACGCCGGGATCGACGTCGAGGGCCACGTCGCCCACGAAGATGAGGTCGGCCGCCCGCGCCGCCGTTTGAAACGATCCTCCCAGCCCGCGAGGAAGATCCCGACAATCTCCCAGCTCGCCGGGTGACGGTCGCCGGCCGACTCCGCAAAGGGTAGGCATTTACAGCGTCGGCGACGCTAGTGACAGACGGAGTCGCTACGACAGCTGTCCACTGAAGAACTCCCCTCGCTATAGCATCCGATGTCCCAGATTGCCGGACATCCAGTTTTTTAGCTTATCTGGTGCTCCCCTACCTGAGCTAACCGCCGGGATCCTACCTCAGGCAGCAGCGGATCGCAGTGCACCCCCCGACGCTCAGCCCTCTCGGCGCTTGTCCCCCCGCCGGCGCCTGCGCGGCCTGCGAGCTCCTCGATCGGCACGTAGTCGACGTCGTAGCCGAAGTAAGTTTTCCAGCCGTTTCAAGAGCACGGCCGGCGGCTAGGCCCCGAGGATGCCCGACGCCGTCGTCATCGGGGCGGGGCCGAACGGACTCGTCGCCGCCAACCTCCTCGCCGACGCGGGGTGGAGTCGAGGTGCTCGAAGCGCAATCGCGTCCCGGCGGCGCGGTCAAGAGCAGCGAGCCCGTCGAGCCGGGCTTCGTCAGCGACGAGATGAGCGCCTTCTACCCGCTGGGCGCCGCGTCGCCGGCGGGCGGTACTGTGCTCGAAGCAGCTCGGCCGCGGCTCTGCGCTCTGCCGATCTGAGCCGGAATCGCTCGTTTTGCAGTCGCTTTTCGAAGCGCCGCGGGCGGGCGATTTCGGTCCTGAACCACTCTTTGGCGCTTCTCGTGCGGTCAATAGGTGGTCAGCGAGCGTTGCTTCCGCGGTAAACGCCCGTTTCTCTCGCACCTCGGGGTGCATATGCGTGACGCTGGCTATCCCGCCGCAGGCGAACGGAGATCTCGACCCGAAAGCAGGCCGCGAGCTGAGCTTCGAGGAAGCCGTTCGGCTCGCACTTCCCGAGCACATCTAACGCCGCCGCGCGGTGTCGCGGGTGAAGCTTGATGCACGCGGCCGAAACCGTTGAGCGGATCGCGGCCAGGTTTCACCTTTCGCTCGGTGACAAAGCGTGTATCAACTACGTCATTCACACGGCCGGCGCTGGGCTCTCACCGAGCGCGAATACGATGGCCTGATCCGCTGGCAGCGCGCGCCCTTCCTGCCAGGCTGCGGCCCACCGATCGTCACCGAGTTTCGCCCGCACCGCCGCCTCGGTGTCGCCGTGAAGCTCACGCTCTGCAGCTTGCAACAGAATCCCGGTCTCCTGTTGAAGCGCCGCGAGCGCGCCAAGCAAGCACGCCGAACGTTCAGGACGCAGGCGGCTTTCGACAGCAGCGAGAGCGACCAGGCAGTAGACGAAGCCCTCTCTCGCCTGGAGCTCGCGCGCGATCCGGAGTGCCTCCTCGAACGGCTCGCGGGCGGCTTCGGCTTGCCCCTGCTTCAGTCGCGCGAGTCCGGTGTTGAACACTGCGTGGGACAGTCCCCATTGGTTTCCCGCTGCTCGCAGTAGCGCTGCACTTTCCTCGCAGAGCGACTCTGCTAGGGCGTAATCCCCGCGCGCGATAGCAAGGTTGCCCAGGTTTCCCTTCGCCATGCCGAGCTCGGCAAGATAGCCGCCCTGCGCCGCAAGATCGCCCGCCTCCGCGAGCGCCGAGGACGCGGCCTCGAAGTCTCCCTCGTCCGCCGCGCTTACCGAAAGGTTGAGGAGGCAGTAGAGAACCGTGGGAACGTCCCCGCATTCCCTCGCCACGCTAAGCGCCTCCTGGCTCAACGTCTTGCACGAGCCAAGGTCGCCGAGCCTGCCGAGGGAACCGGCGAGGAAGGCGAGGGCCTTTGCCCGGACGCAGGGGAAGTCACGAGCGTGCACGCCCGCGACCGCGTGCTCGAGGTAGCCGACCGCTTCTCGAAGGTGCCCGCGGGTGTCCCAGAAAGGTGCTAGAGCTGTCGCCAACCGAAGCTCCAGCTCTCCCGCGCCGGCACGAGCCGCCCACGCCAGCGCGGCACGAAAGTTGTCATGCTCTTGTTCGAGGCGCTCCAGCCACTGAGCCTGCTCCGGGCCTATGAGGTGCGGCTCTGCCTTCGTGGCAAGCGCGAGGAAGTAGGCGGCATGCTGCTTGCGCGTGCTGTCGGCCTCCTGAGCGTCCTCGAGTCGCTCGCCCGCGAACTCGCGGATCGTCTCCAGCATGCCCAACCGACCGCTCGCCCACCGGCGTAGCAGGCTCTGCTCGAGCAGCATCTCGAGCGTATCGAGGTCGGCCTCGCACACCTCCTCTGCCGCCTCGAGCGTGAAGCTGCCCGCGAACACCGACAGGCGGGCGAACAGACCCCGCTCTTCGGGGGAAAGGAGCTCGTAGCTCCACTCGATCGTCGCGCGCAGGGTGCGCTGGCGCTCGGGGGCATCGCGCCTTCCGCCGGTCAGAAGCGGCAGGCGCTGTTCGAGGCGACCGAGCAGCTCTGTGGGTGCAAGCAGGCGCGTGCGCGCGGCCGCGAGCTCGATCGCAAGCGGAAGCCCGTCCAGGCGCCGGCAGATCTCTTCCACTGCTTCCGGCGGCTCTGAGTTCACCGCTCGCGCTCGAAACAGGCTGACGGCGTCGTCTTCGGGCAAGGGCTCGAGCGCGTACTCGTGCTCGCCGCCGATCCGAAGCAGCGCCCTGCTGGTGCAGAGCACGCTCAGCCTGGGACAGGCGGCCAGCAGCTCTGCCAGCCTAGGCCCCCCTGCGACGAGCTGCTCCAGGTTGTCGAGCAGAAGCAACAGCTCTTTCTCGCTCAGGTACTCGCGCAAGGTCTCCGCGAGCGTCTGGCCTGGTTGCTCGCGCAGCGAAAGCGTCTCGGCGATCGCAGGAAGCAGGAGCTCCGGGTCGCGAACAGGGGCCAGCGGGCAGAAGTAGACGCCCGCCGAGAACCGCTCGAGCAGCTCGGCACCCACTTGCAGAGCGAGGCGCGTCTTTCCGGTGCCGCCCGGCCCGCTGAGAGTGAGTAGACGCACGTTCTCACTTCCGAGTAGCGCCTGCAGCTCTTGTAGCTCCCGTCGTCTGCCGATCAAGGGACTGGGCTGGGCGGGCAAGTTGTTCGGCCGGGCGGCGAGCGTCTTCAGTGCCGGGAACTCGCGCTCCAGGCCCTCCGCGGGCGGCAGAGGCTGCGCCGGCGCCAGCTTGGTGCGCTCGCCTGCGAGCGCATGCTGCAGTGCCTGAGCGAGCTCACGGCCGCTGGTGTAGCGCTCCTCCGGCTGCTTGGCAAGGGCACGGGCGAGCACGCTGTCGAGCGCGGCCGGCAGCTCGGGGCGTAGCCCGCTCAGCGCGGGGGGCTGATCGTGCATATGCGCCCACAGGGTGGCGACCTCGTCTTGGTGTCGGAAGGGCGGCCGGCCGGCGAGCAGCTCAAAAACAAGGCAGGCGAGTGCGTACAGGTCGCTTCGGTGGTCACCCGGCTCACCCCGGATCTGCTCGGGCGAGACGTAGTCGACCGTGGCCAAGAACGTGCCGGTCGCGGTCAAGCGGCTTACGGAGGCGCTCGAGCGGGCGAGGCCGAAGTCGGCCAGGTAGGCGTGCTCGCCCTCTGCCCTTACTTCCAGCAGCACGTTGGCGGGCTTGACGTCTCGGTGCAGTAGCCCACGCGCATGGGCGGCATCGAGCGCGGAGGCGACCTGGCTCACTAGGGCTAGGGCGCGCCCGGGCTCAAGAGGGCCTGCCTGCTCGAGCAGCTCGTCCAGATTTTGACCCTCGATGTAGCGCAGAGCCAGGTAGAGCAGGCCCTCCACCTCCCCCGCCTCGTACACCGGCAGCACGCTGGGGTGCTCGAGCGAGGCCGCCAGGCGGGCCTCGCGGCCGAAGCGCTCACGAAAGCCCACGTCCAGGCAGAGCTCGGGCGCGAGCAACTTGAGCGCGACCAATCGCTGCAGCGAGAGCTGCGTTGCGCGGTAGACGACGCCCATGCCGCCGCGGCCAAGCAGCTGCTCCACGCGGTAGCCGGCCAGCGTGTCGCCGGGCTCGAGCTCGGGCGAGCGAAGCCGTGCGGGCACGCCGCAACTGTAGGGGCAAACAGGTGCGGCCGGCTAGGGCGGGCTAGCCGGCGATGACTCCTGACGGCATCGAGTAGCCAAAGTAGGCAAGCCGATCACACGCCGCAACGGCGCGACGCGCGTGCGAGGTGTTTCGGGTTGGGCGAGACCTTGCCGCTCAGCTTCGACTCAGGTACGCATGGTCGAACCCGCCGGCGAATGGAGCCAGTTCGACAAGACGCGGAAGACGATTCTCCGGCTCGGCCCCGCGCTGGAGGCGATCGAGCCGATGGCGTTTTGGGATGCCGCCCCCCCGGACGAGCTTGACTGGGTGCGGCGGGAGATCGAGGACTTGGTCGAGTGGGGTCAGCGCGCCCTTGAGGCGATCCGGAACCGCCAGGATGATGACGTAAGGCGCCGGAGGCACGCGAAGCTGACCGACTCGAATACGGCCGGACGCACTGAGCATGAGATCGCCACCGCGCGGCGGATGGCCGACAAGCTGGCCCAGCGGTTGCCTTAGGGCGTAGACGCGCAGTAGACGGCGGTCGGGGAACCGCTCGACGACCAGGGCCTTGAAGGTACGAATCCCCGAGCTCGACGACACTCGACGAGAATGCCCCCGACAAGAATCGAACTTGTGCACGCGGTTTAGGAAACCGCTGCTCTATCCACTGAGCTACGGGGGCGTTCGCGCCTCAGCGTAGCGCCCTGCCCGGCGTGCCGAAGACCGGCCGTCGTCATGACGCCGCGGGGCGCCCTCGTTGCGAGGGCGCCCCGTGGAAGTAGCGGTTACGAGACGGCGAACGTGACCGTGACAGTCGCCGAGATCTCCTGGGTGCCGGGCTCGATCGGGGTCGACTCGACGGCGGCTCTGTCCATTGCATACAGCGTCGGTGGCCCGGCAGCGGCGCCCTCGACGACGCTGATGACCCGGCCGAGTGACAGGTCGGCGGCCGAGGCGATCGCCACAGCATTCGCACGTGCGTGGGCGACTGCCTTCTTCAAGGCCTCGCGGTAGAGATCGGACCGATTCTCGCGGGAGAGCGACGGCCCGTACACCTGGTTCGCACCGGCGTCGACGGCCGCATCGATGACGTCGCCCACCCGCCCGAGCTCCTTGACGGTGGCCGATACGGTGTTCGTTGCGACGTAGCCCTGAATCGCTCCCTTGTCCACGTACCGGGGCGAGAGCGAGACCGATTGGGTGGTCAGGTCACCGGCGTTGGCGGCCTCGAGCGCGGCGATCACGCGCCGCATCGCGTTGGCATTGGCAGTGAGCGCCGCTCGCGCTGTCTCACCCTGGCTCTCGACGCCGAACGACAGCGTGGCGCGGTCCGGTACCGACGTGACGGAGCCCGTTCCCTGCGCGGTGATGCCGCCCGGGTCTGTGGCCGCGGCGGCGGCGGGTGCGTCGTCGGCATCGACGACCGCCGCAATCGCGGCGAGCCCGGCAACCGCGATGAGGCTGGTTAGGACGATCAGGATTCGTTTCATGCCCTCTATACGCCAGCGGAGGGCGGAATGTCACGGCCCCTTGCTCGCTGCCACCCGGCCTTGGATGCTCGCGGACGTGATCCGCGCACTGAGGTGACCCCTTGCGAACCTCCTCCTCGTCCGGTATCACCGGCTGATGCTGAAGAGGCGGAACGCACTCCTGTTCCTGGCGGGCTCGCTGGGGGCCGCTGCACTTGCCGTCTCGCTCGATCTGCGGGCGGCCGACGCAGCGAGCCCGGCGAGCGCCGTGTCGCCCGCAAGCCTCCGGGGCAAGACGATCGTGATCGACCCCGGCCACAACGGGCTGAACTACCGCCATTCGAGCGAGATCAACCGGCTCGTCGGCGCCGGCACGCTACGCAAGGCATGTGACACCACGGGGGCCGAGACCGCCTCCGGCTATACCGAGGCCGCCTTCAACTTCGACGTCGCGCTCAGGGTGGCGGCGATCCTCCGCCGGTCGGGGGCCCGCGTGGTGCTGACCCGGCGCTCGAACGCGGGCTGGGGGCCATGCATCACCCAGCGCGCCGCGATCGGCAACCGGGCTCGTGCCGCCGCGGCCGTCTCGATCCATGCCGACGGGGGCCCGAGCTCGGGCCGCGGCTTCCACGTCATCTACCCGCCCAGCCTCAGAGGCCTGACCGACGACATCGCCGCGGCGTCCCGACGCCTGGCGTTGACCATGCGTCGCGCCTACCTCGCCACGGGCGTGCCTTACGCGACCTACCTCGGCGGGCAGGGGCTCTCCGTCCGCTCCGACCTCGGCGGCCTGAACCTCTCCGACGTGCCCAAGGTCTTCATCGAGACGGGCAACATGAGGAACGCGACCGACGCCAGGCTCCAGACGAGTGCCGGTTTCCGCCAGAGGGCGGCGCAGGCGATCGCCAGCGGGCTCGCGACCTTCGTCTCCCGGTCTTGAAGCTCTGTAGATCCGGCTCGAAACATGCGACAATCGAGCCGCGCTGGTGACCCCACCGCCCTCGAACGAGACGAGTCGCACGGGAGGCGATCGAATGAGACGACTTGCACTGGTTGCGCTGACCGGAGCCGCGCTCGCCGGAGTGGCGGCGGTGGAGGCCTCGGCGTGGGACAGCAACTGGTTCCGCAGCCCGACCGGCAACATCCGCTGCCGCTACTGGCCGGCCGACTCGCTGCTCGCGTGTACGACACTCAACAACCGCCGGTTCACGGGCGTCACCTTGAACGAAGGTCGTTCGCGCGGACGAGCTACGGCTACAGCTTTCCCGGCGGGCCCGTGCTCACGTACGGCGACTCATGGACGATCCGTGGACGCTTCCGCTGCGTCTCGCGGTTCAACGGCATGACGTGCGAGAGCCTCCGTACCGGAAGCGGGTTCTTCATCAGCCGTACCGGCTACCGGCTGTTCTGACCGGGTCGGCCGCGAGGGAGTGCCGCCAGCTGATCGGCGGCGAGTGGGTCGAGGCCCCCGGAGGCGCGACGTTCGAGGACGCGGACCCCTTTACCGGCGCGGTGGTCGCCACCGTACCGGCGGGAACGCGGGAGGATGCCAGGCGCGCGATCGAGGCGGCGGCGGAAGCGTTTCCGAACTGGTCGCAGACAGCGCCCGCGGAGCGCCAGGCGATCTTCCTGAAGGCGGCCGACGTGCTGGACGCAAGACGGGACGACGTCGCCTCCTGGCTCACGCGCGAGACGGGCTGCACCGTCGGGTGGGCGATGTTCCAGCTCCAGTTCGTTCCCGGCCTGTTTCGCCAGGCCGCCGCCCTCGGCTACATGCCGACGGGCGAGATCCTGCCGTCCGACTCCGGCGCCTTCGCGATGGGCATCCGCCGCCCGGTCGGAGTCGTCGGGGCGATCGCGCCGTGGAACGCCGCGCTCATCCTCTCCGCTCGCTCGATCGCGGCCCCGATCGCGCTCGGGAACACAGTCGTTCTGAAGCCTTCGGAGCTCTCGCCGTACGTCGGGGGGCTCCTCTGGGGCGAGATCTTCGGGGACGCCGGGCTCCCGGCGGGCGTGCTCAACATCGTCACGCACGCGCCCGGCGAGGCAGGGCCGATCGGGGACGAGCTCGTGGAGAGTCCCCACGTCCGCTGCATCAACTTCACCGGCTCGACGCAGACCGGACGGCGCCTCGCGGAGGCTGCGGGACGGAACCTGAAGCGGCTCGTCCTCGAGCTCGGCGGCCACAACCCTCTGATCGTCCTCGCGGACGCAGACCTCGATTACGCCGTCGACGCGTCGGCGTTCGGCGCCTTTCTCCACCAGGGGCAGATCTGCATGTCCACGCGCAGGATCATCGTCGAGCGGTCGATCGCAGACTCCTTCGTCGAGCGGCTCACCGCGAAGACACGCGGCCTCAAGGTCGGCGACCCCAGGGAGCCGGACACGATCATCGGCCCGCTCATCAACGAGAGCGCCCTCGAGGTGGTCAAGGGGCGGGTGGACGACGCCCTGTCGAAGGGCGCGAAACTGCTCGCCGGCGGGAAAGCGGTAGGCCCCTGTTTCCAGCCGACTCTCCTGACCGACGTGCCCGAGGCCTCGGAGCTCGGGCGCGTCGAGACGTTCGGGCCGGTGGCGACAATCGAGATCGTCGACAGCGCCGAGGAGGCGATCGGACGAGCGAACGCGACGTCCTACGGCCTGTCGAGCGGCATCATCACGAGCGACCCGGATCGGGGGCTCGAGCTCGCCCAGCAGATCGATGCGGGCGTCGTGCACGTCAACGACCAGACTGTCGGCGACGAGCCGCAGATGCCTTTCGGCGGCGTCAAGGAGAGCGGGTGGGGCCGCTTCGGCGGCAGCGCAGCGATCAACGAGTTCACGGAGCTCCGCTGGGTGACGGTGCGGCGGGCACCGCATCCGTTCCCGTTCTAGGCCCCTAGCGGTCGCCCCTCAGACCGCCGGGCCCGGCTCGCCACCTTCGAGCCCCCGCAAACGCCCGTCGGCCACGTCGAAGACGAGCCCTGTCACCTCGAACGTCGGCGCCAGGCCGGGGCACGCGCGGATTGCGGCGATGCTGCGAGCGAGGGCCTCCTCCATCGAATCGAAGGATTCGAATTTCGCGCGGGTCGAAACGCCGTGGTTCGCGCGGATCCGGCGCCGGATGTCGGCGTCGCCGTACTTCCGCATACCGCAGTCGGTGTGCATGATGATCACCGCCTCTCGGGTGCCGAGGAGGTTGTGCGAGACGACGAGGCTTCGCAGCGTGTCTCTCGTCACGATCCCGCCTGCGTTCCTCAGGATGTGCGCCTCCCCGGGCGCGAGTCCGAGGGCCTTGTACGGATCGACCCGGCAGTCCATGCACGTGATCACGACGAGCTGCAGGAAGGGGCTGGAGGAGAGCCGCGGGTCGTGCTGGTGCTCGGCGTAGCGCTGGTTGGCGTCGAGGATGCGCTCGATATTGTCCACGTGCGAAGGCGTCGGGCCCGATCGGGGCGGCTGAGGCTGGAGTGAAATAATGACAGGTTCGCACGACTTCGACCATATTGGGGTGGCAGTCGACCACCCTGGCTGTCAAACTGATGCTATGAGCGTTTCCTGGATTCCGAAGATCGGCAACGAGTTCGGGGGCTACAGGCTCGAGGGCCTGATCGGCCACGGCGGCATGAGCATCGTCTACCGGGCACAGCACCTGAAGCTCGAGCGGACGGTTGCGCTCAAGCTGCTCTCGCCCGAGCTCAGCGAGGACGAGTCGTTCCGCGAGCGCTTCACGCGCGAATCGCGGCTGGCCGCCGCCCTCGACCATCCCAATGTGATCCCGATCTACGAGGCCGGCGACGAGGACGGCGTGTTCTACATCGCCATGCGCTACGTGCCCGGCTCGAACCTCAAGACACTGCTGGAAAAGGAAGGTCCACTCGACTCTGTTCGCGTCGTCTCGATCATCGGGCAAGTGGCGAGCGCGCTCAACGCCGCCCATGACCTCAAGGGGCTCGTGCACCGCGACGTGAAGCCGGCGAATATTCTGGTCGCCGACAGGCACGGGGCGGACGACGCGCCCCACGTGTACCTGTCGGACTTCGGCATCGCCAAGCAGCGCTCGTCGAACGTCCTGACACGGACGGGGATGTTCGTGGGGACAGCCGACTACGCCTCGCCCGAGCAGATCGAGGGCAAGGAGCTCGATCGGCGCGCGGATGTCTACTCCCTCGGCTGTGTGCTGTACGAGTGCCTGACGGGCAACCCCGCGTACGAAAAGGATTCCGAGGTCGCGCTGATGTACGCGCACCTCCTCGAGCCTCCGCCTTCCGTGAAGGAGATCCGTCCGGATCTGCCGCCGGAGATCGACGACATCCTGGCGAAGGCCATGGCCAAGTCACGCGACGAGCGGTACGACACCACGCGTGACCTCTCCAGCGCTCTCCGGGAGGTGCTCGCTCCCGATCGCGTGACGGCGGCCGGTGCGACGAGCTCGCCCGAGACGGTTCTGGCTTCTTCGCCTCAACCTCCCGCCGGTGTCACGACGGCCTCGCCGTCGCCTCCGCTCGAGCAGCCGGGGGTCGTCCGGCCCGCGGAGCCGGGCGGTCCGGGAGCTACGGGCGGCCCCGGCGGGCCGATCGATCCGGGTGCGCAACCCGCGCCCGGCGCGCGGCGCGAGCCAGGTGGGCGGCCCGGCAT
>JACCTQ010000002.1 GCA_013812265.1 Actinomycetota bacterium | reverse complement strand
CGTCCACATCGTCCGCCTGGACATGCCCGTTCGCGTTCGGAGCGACGACGATCGTGTTCTCGCCGGCGGAGTCCACGACGACGAGCGCGACTCCCGTCGGCCCGTCGAGGATCCTCAGGCGGTCGATCGCTACGCCGGCCGCCTCCAGCGACTCGACTGCCTGGCGCCCGAAGTCGTCCGCACCGACGCAGCCGACGAGCGAGACTTCCGCGTCGAGCTTCCGGGCGCCGACGGCCTGATTCGCCCCCTTGCCGCCGGGAAAGCGCTCGAACGACGCGTCGCCCACCGTCTCGCCTGCACGCGGAAGCCGCTCGGCGCGGGCCACGAGGTCGACGTTCACGGAGCCGACGACAGTGAGACGCGGAGCAGCCATGAAGAGATGGCATCGGTCACGCCAGGAGCTTGACCGTGCTTCCGTATCCCGTCCCGAGCTTGTCTTGAAGCACGACGTGCAGGAACCCCAGCTGCTCGAGCTGGCGCGCGCGACGAAGCGGTCCCACGTCGATCGCCCGCAGGCCGCCATCCTCCGCGAGCGATGCGACCGTTCGCTTGGCCTCGTCGTCATCGCCCGCGATCAGCACATCGAGCGGCTGCCCGGCCACCTCCCCCGCGGCCACCGTGCCGGCAAAAGTGGTGTTGAAGGCCTTGACAATTTTCGCGTCGTCGGGCACGAGCGTGGCCACCTCCTCGGCGGCCGAAGTGTCAGCGGGAATCGCGAGTCCGTCGAAGCCCTCGAAGTCGATCGGGTTGGAGATGTCGACGACCACCTTGCCGCCGAGCTGGTCTCCGTACTGCCCGATCGCCTTTTGAAGCGCCCCGTAATAGACCGCAAGGACAACCACCTCGCCCGTGATGGCGCCGCCGGGGTCGGGAGTTTCGACCGAGGCACCGTCCTGCGCGCCGCTCTGCAGCTCCTCCGCGATTGAGGCGGCCTTGTCGGGGTTGTGGTCGATCAGCTCGACGTCATGCCCGCCCGCCAGGGCTCGCATCCCGATGGCACGGCCCATATTGCCGGCTCCGATAATCGTCACTCGCATTCCGCTCCTTTCCTTGATTCTGTGCAGCTGTTTCTCCCCTTGTGGCCGGGCGCAAACGCGCTTGCCGAGCGGGTGCGAGAATCCCGTCGTGACCGCAGCGCTTCCGACGGAACGGCTCTTCGGCGTCCGCTCGATGACGGCGCCGCTTCGCCGCGCCCTCCTCTGTTCCCCCGCGCTGACAGGAGACTTCGCCGCGGCCGGCTGGCGCGAGCCCGACCGACAGGCACTTCGCGCCGAGCACGAGGGCTTCGCTGCGCTTCTTTCCTCTCTCGGCGTCGAGGTGGCTGTTTCGCCAGCGGAGGATGGCATGGTCGATGCCTGTTTCGCCTACGACCCGGTTTTCGTGACCGGCCGCGGCGCGGTCGCGCTACGAATGGCCAAGTCAGCCCGCCGCGGCGAGCCCGAGCGGCTGTGCGCGACTCTCGAGGACCTCGGCGTCCCCACAGTCGCCCGCCTCGCCGAGCCGGCCGTGGCCGACGGCGGCGACATGTTCTGGCTCGACGACCACACGCTTGCCGTGGGACGTGGGTACCGCACCAACGCCGCTGCGCACGAGCACCTCGCCTCTGTCCTCGCCGAGGAAGGCGTGACGCTCGAGCGGTTCGACCTGCCGCATCACCTGGGAGCGGCACACGTCATGCACCTCCTGAGCGTCGTGTCCCCGGTTGCCGACGACCTCGCCGTCGTCTACGAGCCGCTCGCACCGGTAACGCTGCTGGAAGCACTCGACGAGCGGGGAGTCCGCCGCGTCCGGTGTCCGCACGAGGAATACGAGACGCTTGGGTGCAACGTCCTGGCCGTTTCCCCCGGCGTCTGTGTAATGGCCGACGGCAACCCGGGAACACGACGTGCGCTCGAGCGGGCCGGCTGTGAGATTCACGTCTACCGGGCGGATCAGCTGAACCGGGGAGACGGCGGCCCGACCTGCCTTACGCGGCCAGTCCTGCGCCAATAGCAGGCCAATGCCACGAGCTGTGGCTCAGAGCCCCAAGCTCGCCGGAGCGGCGCGCCCGAGCTCAGAGCGGTGCGTATCGATAGTTGCGCTGCAACTCGGAGACGTAGCTCCGTCCAAGCACGTCGCCCTCTCGGTGCACCCACTCACGAAAGCTCGCCCGGCCACGAACGGGGTCATGCGATACGAGCAAGCTCCCCATCAGGCCTGCGAGCTCATCGCGCGTGACTACCACGTCACGGCGAAGGTGTCCGAGGATCTGGATCAGACCAAGCACAGCACCCGGCCGCGCGTGCACCAGCCTGGCATGACTGCCGGTGGCCGAAGCCAGCAGCCGCACGACCTCGCTGAAGGTGAGTGTCTCTGGGCCGGCAGCATCCACGGTGACGTTCCCCGGCCCGCGGGCCGCCTCGAGGATGATCTCGGCCGTGTCGT
>JACCTQ010000358.1 GCA_013812265.1 Actinomycetota bacterium | reverse complement strand
GGCTCCGACGAGGAGCGGCTGGCATGGATCGGCGGCGCAGCGGTCGTGGCCGTCGGCGCCTTCGGCGCCGCTCTTTCGCTCGGGCTGATTCCGCGACCGGTGATCGGCCGGCCGGCGGTCGCCTTCCTGACACTCTTCTCGGCGGTCGTCGCCTGGGGCGGCATTTCGATTCTGTGGTCGATCCAGCCCGATCGCTCCTGGGATTACTTCAATCGCGAGCTGGCGTATCTCGCGTTCCTCCTGCTCGGAGTTCTGGTCGGAGCGCTTCTGCCCGACGCGCCGCGGCGTGTCGCTGTCGGCCTCGCGGTGCTTATCGCTGCCGTGCTCCTGTGGGCGCTCGCGGGCAAGGTCTTCCCGTCGCTCGGCCCGGATGTCACTCGCAACGCGCGCCTCCGCTTGCCCGTCGAGTACTGGAACGCGCTTGCCCTGCTCGGGGTGACAGCGCTTGTTCTGTCTCTCTGGGTCGTATCCGTGCGACGCCGCGCACCTGCGCTGCGGGCCGTCGGGGTCGTGTTGACATACGTCTCGATGATCGCGGTCGTCCTGACGTTCTCTCGCGGCGGCATTGTGATCGCTGCCCTCGCGATCGCCGGTTGGCTGGCCGTCTCGAGGCGTGTGCTCGAGACGCTCGGCGCTCTGACCCTGGCCGGCGTGCCGGCGCTGGCGGTCTGCGCATGGGCGTTTGCCCAACCGGCCCTGACGGAGGAAGGACAGGTGCACGCCGCGCGCGTCCGCGAAGGGAGGATCTTCGGTGCGCTGCTCGTCGCGGGCGGTGGGCTCGTCTTCGGCCTCGCTGTCGGCTTGGCCCGGGCGAACTGGCCCGAGCGCATCCCGCGCGCGCAGCGCCGTGCGCTCAGCCGCTGGGCCCTCGGGGCAGTTGCCGCGGCTCTGCTCGCGGTGACAGCCGCGGCCGTGCTTCGCGCCGGCGGCCCCGGCGACTGGGCGCAAGCGCGGATCGACGAGTTCGCGAACCCGGTGAGCGCATCGCTGACCCAGGGCTCAGGACGTCTCGCAGCCGCAAGCTCGAACCATCGGTGGACGTGGTGGCGAGAGTCCTGGGATTCCTTCGAGGAAAATCTCCTCGAAGGTACGGGCGCGGGTTCCTTCGGACTGGCGCACCGGGTATTTCGAACCGAGTATTCGCCGTTCGCCCGCGAGCCGCACAACGTCGTCTTGCAGACGGCGAGCGAGACCGGGCTCGTGGGGCTCGTGCTCTCGCTGGCCGCGCTCGCGGCCCTGGTGATCGCCGCGCGAAGGGCGCTTCGCAGGCTCGCGGGCGACGAGCGCGCGGCTGCTCTCGCGCTCGCGGTGTGCGGGGGCGCGTATCTGCTGCACCTGCTCATCGACATCGGATGGGACTACGCCGCGCTCACCGCTCCGCTTCTCTTTGCGCTGGGCGTGCTCGTGGCCGCCGGGGGATCGAGCGTGACCCCGGGCGGGCGCCGCTGGCTTCCGGCTGCGGCCGTGGTCGGCCTCGCCGCGGCCGCGCTGCTTTCACTCGCCACGCCGCGGCTCGCCGAGCAACGCGTCGACGAAGCGATCGACGCCATCAGCCGGAGCGACCTCACGGCCGCGGCGGAGGCGGCGAGCGACGCGCACCACCTGAACCCTCTCTCGACCGACCCGCTGTACAAGGGGGCGGCAGTCGAGGAGCTCCGCGGCAACGTCGAGGCCGCCCGGCGTCTGTACGTGGGGGCCGTCGACCTGCAACCGCTCGACCCGGAGACCTGGTACGCGCTTGGCAGTTTCGAGCTCCATACGGCCGGGGACTGCCGCGCGGCGTACGACTACCTCAACCGTTCGTGGACGCTCGATCGTTTCGGTCCCGCCGGCGAGAGAGGCGGCTTGCTCGATCGCGCCCGTGAGGCGGTCAACGCCGGTCGGGCTCGGTGCTAGCAGAGGCCTAGATGTCGAAGTAATCTCGGCGCGTGGCCGAGGAGTACCACGCGATCGCAGCTGCGCTCCGCGGGGAGAACCCCAAGGTGATGGCACGGATGCGAAGCGGCTTTGCGGTAATCGGCGATACCCAGCATCTCCCCGGATACTCGTTGCTGCTCACGGACGACA
>JACCTQ010000350.1 GCA_013812265.1 Actinomycetota bacterium | reverse complement strand
GCCTCTTCAACTCCTCGACGCCGCTGACGACCGCCGAGACGGCCTCGGTGTTCGGGGAGGCGCTCACCTTCGAGCGGCTCCTCGCCGACGAGGACGATCCCCGACGGCGCCTCGACCTCCTGACCGGGCGAATCGAGGACGCGATCGCGACCACGTTCCGCCAGATCGCGATGAACCGCTTCGAGCACGCCGTGCACACCGAGCGGCGCGAGCGCGGCGAGATCGCCTCGGAGCGGATCGCCGAGCTCTGGCTCGAGGCGCAGAACGCGCTGTTCGGCGAGTCGGTCGGGACCGGAGGCTACGACGCCTGGTGGAGCTACATCCCGCACTTCACCGGCTCGCCCGGCTATGTGTATGCATACGCATACGGCTATCTCTTCTCGCTCGCGATCTACCGCCGGTACGTCCAGGAGGGCGACGCGATGGTCGAGCCCTACCTCGAGCTCCTGCGCGCCGGCGGCTCGCGCACGCCCGAGGAGCTCGCCGAGCTCGTGGGTCTCGACCTCACGGATCCAGCGATCTGGGCGAGCGGGATCGAGGCGCTCGCCGAGGAGCTCGACGAGGCCGAGCGTCTCGCCGCACAGGTCGGGCTCGATCCCTAACGAAGCGGCGCGGGACGCCGTCTCAACAGGTGGCAAATCGCCGACGGCAGGGGTACAGTCGCCGTCCAATCGCACAATTCCCGGAGGAGCTCGCATGAGGAAGGTCGTGGTATTGGCCGCGGCAGCCGTGGCCGCGCTCGGGGTCACGGCGGGGAGCGCCACGTCTGCCGCGTCGGAGACGGGGGTCACTGCGCGGACCATCAAGATCGGCGGCACGTTCCCGCTCACGGGGCCGGCGTCGCTCTACGCGCCGATTCCCGCCTCGATGAAGGCGTACTTCTCGTACATCAACTCCCGGAAGGGGCCGGACGGGCGGCGGGGGATCTACGGCCGGCAGATCGTCTTCAACTTCTACGACGACGGCTACAACCCCGCGCAGACGGTGCAGCAGACGCGCAAGCTCGTCGAGGAGGACCAGGTCTTCGCGGTCATCGGCGCGCTCGGCACCGAGCACAACGAGGCCATCCGTCCGTACCTCAACGCACGCAAGGTGCCGCAGCTCCTGAACGCCACGGGCGCCTCGACCTGGGGCCGTGACGCGAAGCAGTACCCCTGGACCGGCGGCTGGCAGCCGGACTACGAGTACGAGGGCCGGATCTACGGAACGGCGATCGCACGGAACAGCGCGAACGCGAAGATCGCCGTGCTGTACCAGAACGACAGCTACGGCCAGGACTACCTCCGCGGGCTCCGTGCCGGTCTCGCCGGCAAGGCGTCGAACATCGTCGGTCAGGAGGCGTACGAGGTCACCGCGCCGGACGTGCGCGCGCAGGTCGCGAAGCTGCGGGCGACCGGTGCCACGATCTTCGTGATCCTCGCCACGCCCAAGTTCACGGTGCAGGCCTACGTGATTGCGAACGCACTCCGCTGGTCGCCGGCGGTGATCTACACGAACTCGGTCTCGGCGACCGACACGTTCCTGACGCTCGCGAAGAGCTCGGGTGCCGGCGAGCTCCCCGAGCGAACGTTCACGGTGCAGTACGCGAAGGATCCGGCGAGCCCAACGTGGGCCAACGACGCGGCCATGAAGCTCTACAACCAGGTCATGGCGAAGTACCGCCCGGGCGCGCGCGTCACGGACAGCCTGAACTACTACGGCGTCGCCGTCGCACACGCGTTCGTCCAGCTCATGTACAAGGCGGGCAAGAACCCGACGCGTGCCTCGCTGATGAAGGCGTACCGGTCGTGGAACGAGGCGAACCCGTTCTTGCTCCCGGGAAACCGGCAGCGGACGGGCGGCAACGATCAGCAGCCGATCCAGTGCGAGCGGATCGCGAAGTTCACGAACGGGACGTTCCAGCCCGTCTCGAAGCTCAAGTGCGCGGGAGCTGCGACGTAGCCGCAGCTCGCTAGGCGGTATCGGGCAGCCCCGGCGGAGCCGCCCGATACCGGGCCCAGTACTGCTCCATCGTCGTCTGCCGCGTCGCCCGGTGAACGAGGTCGCTCGGCGCGACGTTGACCGCCCGGACGATCCACTCGGGCGGCTCCGAGTCGTCGACGTCGAGGACGTTGAGGCATCCCGGCGCCTGCTCGAAGCGGCCGAGGAGCATCCGCTC
>JACCTQ010000216.1 GCA_013812265.1 Actinomycetota bacterium | reverse complement strand
CGGAATGTGGATGGACTGGGACAACGACTACTACACCTTCTCGGACACCAACATCGAGTACATCTGGGGCTTCCTGAAGACGGTGCACGAGCGGGGCTGGTTGTACAAGGGGCACCGCTCGACCCAGTGGTGCCCTCGTTGCGGCACGTCGCTCTCCCAGCACGAGCAAGCGGGCGAGGACAAGTACATCGAGCTCGAGCACCCATCGCTCTACGTTCGCTTCCCGCTCACCGGGCGCGACGGCGAGGCGATCGTCGTCTGGACGACGACCCCCTGGACGTTGCCGGCCAACGTTGCCGCCGCGGTGAAGCCCGACGCCGAGTACGGGCTGACCGAGGACGGCCGCTGGCTCGCCGTCGAGCGCTTCCCCGAAGAGCGCTACGTGCGCCGCGTGGCCGGAGAGGATCTCGTCGGGCTCGAGTACGAGGGGCCGTTCGACGACCTGGCCGCGCAGGACGCCGTGCGGCACCGAGTGATCCCCTGGGAAGACGTCTCGATGGACGAGGGCACGGGCATCGTGCACATCGCGCCCGGGTGCGGCGCGGAGGACTTCGAGCTCTCGCGCGTTCACGGTCTCCCGGTGCTCGTGCCGATCAGCGAGGCCGGTCGCATGGTCGCCGGCTACGGTGACCTCGAAGGGCTGTCCACAGACGAGGTGGCGGCGCCGGTGATCGCTTCTCTCAGCGAGCGCGGTCTCCTCCTCGACTCCGGCACCATCGTCCATCGCTACCCGATCTGCTGGCGCTGCTCGACGCCCCTGGTCTTCCGGGTCGTGGACGACTGGTTCATCTCGGCGGACGAGATTCGCGCTCCGATGCTGGACGCGAACGCCACCGTCGAGTGGACCCCGCCCCAGTACGCGAAGCGGATGGACGACTGGCTGCGCAACATGGGCGACTGGAACATCTCGCGCAAGCGCTACTTCGGCCTGCCGTTGCCGATCTATCCGTGCGGCTGCGGGCATCTGAACATGGTCGGGTCGCGCGCCGAACTCGATGAGCGAGCCGTGTCGGGCCTCGAAGGCTTGCGCGAGCTGCACCGCCCGTGGATCGACGCCGTCAGGATTCGCTGCGAGCGCTGTGGCGGCGAGGTCGAGCGGATCCCAGAGGTGGGGGACGCCTGGCTGGATGCGGGCATCGTCCATTTCTCGACGCTTGGCTGGAAAAGTCCGGAGCGGATCCCGCACGGGTATGCGAACGGCGCTTCGCAGGGTCTGTCCGGCGCCGACCTTCCGGATCACGCCTACTGGGAGCGCTGGTTCCCGGCCGACTGGGTGTCCGAGATGCGCGAGCAGATCCGGCTCTGGTTCTACTCGACGAGCTTCATGGCCATCACGCTCGAGGGCCGCTCGCCCTACCGCCAGGTCCTGACCTACGAGAAGGTGCTCGACGAGACGGGCCGGGAGATGCACAAGTCCTGGGGCAACTCCATCGAGCTGAACGATGCGCTCGAGCGCATGGGCGCGGATGTCGCCCGGTGGCTTTTCTGTGAGCAGGCGCCCAGCCAGCCGCTCCGCTTCGGCTACGGAATGGCGGACGACGTCAAGCGGCGGCTGCTGACACTCTGGAACTCGGCCGGCTTCTTCGTCACGTACGCGAACATCGAGGGCTTCCGGCCGCGGTACGAGGATCTGGCCGACCCGTTCGCCGGCGACCTCCGGCCGCTCGACCGGTGGCTCGTCAATCGCACGCACGCCCTGGCGCAGGAGGCCGAGGCGGCTTACGAGCGTTTCTGGACTCCCGCCGTCGTCAAGGCGTTCGAGCGCTTCGTCGACGATCTCTCGAACTGGTACATCCGGCGGTCCCGCCGGCGCTTCTATGCGTTTGACGACGGGGCGTTTCGCACGCTCTGGTACGCGCTGGCGCAGGCGCTTCGGGTGATCGCTCCAGTGATGCCCTTTCTCGCCGAGCACCTGTGGGTCAGGCTCGTCGCCGATCCGTGTGACGGAGCGCCTCGGTCGGTCTTCCTGGCGGGGTGGCCGGACATCCGCGAGCGGCCGCTCGACGAGGCGCTGCTCCGCGATGTGGCCCAAGTGCGGCGCGTGGTGGAGCTTGGCCGCCAGGCCCGTGCCCAGGCCAATCTCAAGCTACGGCAGCCCCTGCGGCGACTCGTCGTCCAGGGCATGAACGGAGCCTCGGAGCACGTGAACGAGATCAGGGACGAGCTCCGCGTCAAGGAGGTCGAGTTCGGCCCGGTGGAGGCGAGCCGCCTGAACGTCAGACCGAATCTCCCGGTGCTCGGGCCAAAGCTCGGAAGGGCGCTCGCGGAGGTCCGGGGACAGCTGGCCGAAGGTCGGTTCGAGGAGCTGGAGGGCGGGCGGATCGCGGTCGCTGGACACGTGCTCGAGCCCGGCGAGGTACTCGTGGAGCGGAGCGCGGCGGAGGGCTGGGCACTCGCCGCCGAGGACGGGATCACCGTTGCGCTCGCCACGACGCTGGACGACGAGCTTCGACGTGAGGGCCGTGTTCTCGACCTCATCCACGTACTGAACGGCATGCGGCGCGAGCAGGACTTCGAGCTCACCGACCGCATCGAGGTGACGCTTCCGGAATCGGACACCGACCTGCTCGCACACGAGGACTGGATCAAGCGAGAGGTGCTGGCGGTACACATCAAGTTGTCGCCGGAAGCCGAGGCGCCGGTGATCGCAAAGGCGTAAAGGAGCTTCGGTCTTTCCCGCGGGTAGGAGTCGGCACAAGAGCCGCCGGAGCCGGGCTCTGCTCGGCGGGAGACTCACAGACATTCGCCTCGCCGTCACCGCAAAGGATGGGGGGCGAATGGGGGAACTACGCGTTCCCCCGTTAGATCTACAAATCTTTTACGTGGGTATGACGCTTTTCGCGGGGAGTTGTGGTCTCATCCGGACGTCTCAACTCAAACGAAAGGAACTTCGATGATGGTGAAGCGTGTTGCAGCGGCCCTTGCTCTCGTGGTTGCCCTCTCCTTTGGCGTCGGGCAGGTCACGGGTCAGGCCGACGCCGCTCGAAAGGGCAAAGGAGGCGGAGCGGTCGTCTTCAAGGCTGCAGCCACCTACCTCGGCCTCGACAAGAAGCAGCTCATGACGAGTCTTCGCGGCGGTCAGTCGCTCGCGCAGATCGCGACCGCGCAGGGCAAGTCGGTCGCGGGTCTGAAAGCGGCCATCCTGTCGGCCCTCCAGGCGCGGCTCGCGAAGGGCGTGTCCGACGGCAAGATCACGTCGGCTCAGGCGGCTCAGCGACTGACGCGTCTCGAGTCGAAGCTCGACCGGCTCATCAACCGCACCGGCACGGCGAAGGCCGGCAAGCACAAGCACGCCGCCGGCAAGGTCGTGCTGAAGGCGGCTGCGGCCTACATCGGCCTCGACCGCCGACAGCTCAAGGCCGGGCTGCAGTCGGGCAAGTCGCTGGCGCAGCTCGCGACCGCCCAGGGGAAGTCCGTCGACGGACTCAAGGCCGCCATCCTCGGCGCCTTCAAGAGCCAATTGGAGAAGGCTGTCGCGGCGAACAAGCTGACCGCGGCGCAGGCACAGAAGCTCCTGACGCGGTTCGAGGCTCATCTCGACCGGCTGGTCAACCGAACCCGGACGCCGAAGTCCCCCTAAGTCCCCTCCCAGCGCGGGCGGGCAGACGGGGTCGCCCGCCCGCGCATGACACATTGCTGCGCAAGACGGTTACCCGCGGTCAGCGGTTTTCGACGCTGAGCCGCTGCCGGCGCCGAAGTTCCAGTGGGAGCTTGAAGACGATGTCCTCCTGAACCGAGCGGAACGGCTCGATCCGCAGGACGCCGCGGCTCGTGAACCAGTCGCACACGCGGGTGACGAGCTTCTCCGGGGCCGACGCGCCCGATGTCACTCCGACCGTTCGCACCTCCTCGAGCCATGTCTCCTCGATCTCGGACTCGTCGTCGATCAGGTAAGCGGCCACACCTGCGCCGCGGGCAGCTTCTACGAGGCGGTTCGAGTTCGAGCTGTTGCGCGAGCCGATCACGAGCAGGAGGTCGATCTCCCCGAGCATCTCCTTGACCGCCCACTGGCGGTTCGAGGTGGCGTAGCAGATGTCTTCCTTCTTCGGTGCATGAATGTGCGGGAAGCGGCGACGGAGGACGGCGATGATCCCGTTCGTCTCGTCAACCGACAGCGTCGTCTGCGTGATGTAGGCCAGCTTGGTGTCGGCGGGCAGATCGAGCTGCTCGGCATCGTCCACCGTCTGCACGAGCACGATCGCATCGGGCGCTTCACCGGTCGTGCCCACGACCTCCTCGTGGCCCGCGTGCCCGATGAGAACGATCGTGTAGCCCTCCTGCGCGTACCGTCGCGCCTCAACGTGGACCTTGGTCACGAGCGGGCACGTGGCATCGATGGTGGCGAGCCCTCGACCTGCCGCGTTCTCGTGCACCGTCGGAGCGACACCGTGAGCCGAGAGCACCAGGGTCGCTCCGTGGGGGACGTTCTCCTCGCTTTCCACGAACACCGCGCCTCGCCCCTCCAGCTCGCGCACGACGTGCGCGTTGTGGACGATCTGTTTGCGCACGTAAACCGGCGGACCGTGGAGATCGAGCGCGCGCTCGACCGTCTCGACGGCGCGTTCGACCCCGGCGCAATAGCCGCGGGGGGAAGCGAGCAGGACGCGTTCAACCACCCTGTCATCTTAGAACTCGTTTCAAAATGAAGCCTTGGGCCGTCGAACCGCTGCTATCGGGCTCCCGCGTCCGCGAGCAGGCTCTCGACTGCCTATCATCCGAATCCGGCATGAAAACGGGCAATCTCCACCAGGAGTCAGCCGTCGCGCAGGCGCTCGAGCGGGAGCGGCTCGTCGGAAACATCTCCCGCCGGATCCGCTCCGAGCTGGACCTCGACGCGGCCTTGCGTGCGGCCGTCACCGAGGCGGGACGCGCACTCGGTGTGGCCCGCTGTTTCATTCGGCTCGAGCGCCGCGGCGACCGGATGTCGATCGGAGCCGAATGGCACGAGGAGGGTCTGCCGGCGATCGGTGAGGAGACCGAACGGCTTGCCGGCACCAACCTCGCGATCCGCGAGCGCCAAACGATCACAATCTCGGACATCGCCAGCGCACCCGAGCTCGACGACCCCTCGCTCGGCGGGCGCGAGACACTGCTGCGCCTCGGCGCCCGAGCGGTCCTGTCCACGCCGATGATCGTCTTCGACGAGGTTATCGGCGCCTTCACTCTCCACCGAGCGGAGGTATGGCCGTGGTCGGAAGTCGAGACCGAGCTCGCCGAGGCGGTCGCTCAGGAAGCCGGCCTGGCGATTCACCTGGTGCGGCTGCTCGAGCAAAGCGACCGTCGGCTCGAGCGAGCCTCCGCGCTCTTCCAAGCTGCCCAGGTCGTGACCAGCGACCTTCGGCTCGACGCCGTACTCGAGCGACTCGTGGTCGAAGTCACGCGGCTGCTCGATGCGGACGCCGCCGACTGCTACCTCCACGATCCCAAGCGCGGGACGCTGCGCTGCACCGCTGTCTACCGGCTCGATCCCAAGCTGCTCGAGTCGGAGTTTCCTGCTGATGACGGGCTGGCCGGCGAAGCGCTCCGTCGCGGCCGCAGCGTCGCGACGCCCGAGCATCCCGAGCTGCCGTACACCGTCCCCCATCCCGCCTACGAGAGCTTCGCCTCTGCGCTCGTCGCTCCGATGATGTGGTCTGGTGACAGGCGAGGGGTACTCGGTGTCTCCACTCGGGACTCCACCCGAGTCTTCGGTTCGGAAGACGCGGCTGTGCTCGAGGGTTACGCGAGCCTGGCGGCGCTTGCGCTCCGCAACGCGGTCAGTTTCGAGCGCAGCGAGCGCCAGGCACGAATCCAGCGCGGCTTCTACCGGATCGCGGCCGTTCTCGGTGAACCCCTGTCCCTGACGGAGACCATGGACGCCGTTGCGCAGGCGGCAAGCGAAGCGCTGGGCGGGCAGTTCGCGGCGGCGCTCATGCCGGGCCGGGCAAGCCTCGTCCTCGCAGGGTCGCAAGCTCTTCCGCAGGAGCTAGCTCGCGTTCTCTCCGAAGGCTTGCCCGACACGGCGAGCGCTCTGGCCGCGAGCGCGCGGGACGCCCGCATCCTCACGGCCGGCTCCATCCGCGACGACGACCGTTTCGACGATGCGTGGCGCGAACTGCTGCTGGCAGCCGGCTGCCGGTCGCTGTTCGCGATCCCCGTCACCGATCCGGCCACCTCCGACGCGGCGCTCGTACTCGTGTTCTTCGGCGAGGAGCGAACCTTCACCGACGACGACCTGGAACTCGCACGCCACCTCGCGGGCGCGGCCGAAGGCGCACTCGAGCGGAGCGAGCTCTTCGAAGCCGAGCGGAGCTCGCGCGCGCTCGCGCAGCAGCTCGCTCGAACGGGGAGCTTGCTCGCGACGGAGCTCGACCCGGCGGGCGTGCTCGACGAGGTCGTGCAGCACGCTCCGGCGCTCCTCGACGTGGAGGCGTGCGCGATACTCGTACTCGAGGGCGACGAGCTCGTTGTCCGGGCGGCGACGGGTGATGGTGCCCGGGGGGCGCTCGGCTCGCGTGCCCGCGCAAGCGGATGGCTCGCCGGCGACGTGTTCCAGTCGCGGGCGCCAGTCGCCGTCGAGGCGGTCGGTGACTACGAGCCCCTGGTCGGGGCCGATCCGATGCTCGCTTCCGGGTATCGCGCCTACCTCGGCGTTCCGCTGACCGGACCGCAGGGTGGCTTGCATGGCGTGCTTTCGGTGTATGCGCGCGAGCCACGTTTCTGGCGGGAAGACGAGATCGACGCCTTGCTCGCCCTCGCGGCGAACGCGTCCGCGGCGCTTTCCAACGCGGAGCTCTATCAGCGTGTCGCGCTGGAAAAGGAGCGAAGCGATGCCATCCTCGCGAACATCGCCGACGCCATCGTGGCCACGGACCGCGACGGAAAGGTCTTGCTCTGGAACGACGCCGCCGAGCAGATCACCGGCATCCCCACCTCGGAGGCACTCGGCAGGACACCGGACGACGTCCTGCAGCGGAGCATCGCCTCGGAGGGCGACGCTCCGGTCGGCAAGAGAACGCTGTCGATCGTCCGTGGCGGCGAGGAGGTCTGGCTGTCGGTGACAGAGGCGGTGATGCGCGACGCCGCGGGCGCCGTGGCCGGGCGTCTGCTCGCGTTTCGTGACATCTCGGCCGAACGCCTCGTGGAGCAGATGAGATCGGATTTCGTCTCGACCGTCTCGCACGAGCTGCGAACGCCGCTGACCTCGATCTACGGCTTCGCGGCAACGCTTCTGCGGAGTGAGTTGCTGTTCGACGACGAAGAGCGCCGCACGTTTCTCGCATACATCGTGTCCGAGGCTGAGCGCCTGACGAAGATCGTCGACTCACTCCTGAGCGTCGCTCGCCTGGACAGCGGTGATCTCGAGCTCCGGCTTACCGCCACGGATGTGCGGGCGGTCGTCTTGGAAGTGATCGAGAGCATCCACGACGCGCAGGCGAGTGAGCACCGACTCGTGATCGACCTCCCGCCCGAGCCCTTGACCGTCAACGCCGACCGGGACTGTCTCGCGGAGGTGTTCCGCAATCTCGTCGACAACGCGATCAAGTTCTCGCCGACGGGGGGCACTGTCACGGTGGCCGGACGGGGGAAGGAAAACGCGATTCAACTGCGCGTTGCCGACGAGGGCGTGGGCATCTCCCAATCGGAGCAGGCGCGGATCTTCACGAAGTTCTACCGTGCGCCTCAGGGCGGCACGGCGACCAACGGCGGGGGCCCGGGGCTCAGCCTCTTCGTCGCGCGTGGACTCGTGCTCGCAATGGGCGGGCGCATGTGGGTCTCGTCTGCCGAAGGAAAGGGCGCCACCTTCGTGTTCGAGCTCCCGAGGGCATGATTCGCGTCCTGATCGTCGATGACGAGGCGCCGATCAGGCTGCTGTGCCGCGTCAACCTGGAGGTCGAGGGGATGGAGGTGCTGGAGGCCGGCGACGGACGCGCCGGGCTCGAGATCGCGCGACGTGAACGGCCGGACGTTGTCTTGCTGGACGTGATGATGCCGATCCTCGACGGGTGGCAGGTCGCCGAAACGCTCCTCGAGCAGCCGGAGACGGCGGGCATTCCCATCATCTTCCTTACCGCTCGGGCAGAGGTGCGCGACCATGCTCGCGGGCTCGAGATCGGGGGCATCGAGTACGTCACCAAGCCCTTCAACCCGGTGGCGTTGGCGCCGCTGGTTCGCGACATGGTGGCGCGGGCGGCGAGAGGTGAGCAGGATAATCTCCGGCGGGAGAGGCTCGCGTCGCTGCGCCGGGGGTCGTTCTGAGCTGAGGGTCCTCCTGTGCCGTGTCAGCGGGCCGTCTGGGCCAGAAGGATGCCCCCCAGTACGATGGCGCCGCCAACCAGCTGCGGCGCTCCCAGCGTCTCCCCCAGCCAGGCGTAGGCGACTCCCGTCGCGACGACCGGCTCCAGCATCGCGATGATCGCCACCCTGGCGGCCGGTATGTGTCTCAGGGCGCCGACGATGAGCACGAACGGGACGACGGTCCCGAGCAGCACCATCCAGCAAATCAGGAGCCAGATCGGAGCGCGCGTGCCGGCGAGATTGCCGAGCAGCGAGACCTCGTCGCCGACCACCCGCGCGGCGAAGCTCCACCAGGGCTCGATGACGGCCCAGAAGAGCGCCGCGAAGAGGAATCCAAACCACATAAGCGAGATGGGATCGCGCCGGCCGACCCCGCGCTCCGCCATCAGGATGTACGCGGCAAAGGTTCCTGCGGCCATCAGCGACGCTGCCACTCCGAGCCCGTCCAGTGCCCCGCCCGCCCAGACTTCCACTACGAGCGAGAGGCCGAGCAGCGCCAGGCCAAGAGCCACCCAGATCCGCGCGCGAACCTTTTCGTGCATGACGAATCGAGCCCACAGCGCCACGAGGAGCGGGGCCAGATACTGGATGAGCAGAGCTATGCCGATCTGCAGCCGGTGGATCGCGATGAAGTAGAACCACTGGACCAGGGCGACGGCGCAGATTCCGAAGATCGCCAGGAAAGGCAGCTCTCCGACGTCTACCCGCAAAGCTCTGGGACGCACGGCGACCAGCACGGCGGCGAGAGCAAGGAGCGCGCCCGTAACCCGAATCTGTGTCAAGCGCTCGGAGGAGATGCCGGCCTCGAGCAGGACCTTGGAAACCGTTCCGTTGACCGCGAAGAGGACGGCCGCGGTCGCGACCATTGTGTAGCCGAGCCAGCGGCGGGGGTCGATGCGCGCCGGACGAGCCGCCCGCGGAACTGAATCCACCACGCCGCCGAAGCTATCGAACTCGTCTCAGAGTGACGCCTCGGAGTCGCCAGGCACTCCGAAACGAATTGAAGCCCAGCTCGCCTCTACACTGCGAGCGGCGGGGCGTAGCGCAGCCTGGTTAGCGCGCGTGCTTTGGGAGCACGAGGCCGCCGGTTCGAATCCGGCCGCCCCGACTCACCTTGGGTGCACCCTCAGGCCGCAGCCGTGAGGGTGCGCAACCGCTCGGTCCAGTCCACGAGCGCCTCCAACAACTCCCGGAGCGCAGCCCGGGTCGGCTCGTCTGTTAACCGCAACTGGTCGAACTTCGTCTTTGCGCGCGAGACGTAGAGCTCGGGCTCAGCCATCGCCTGGGCCCCGGGGAACGCGAGTGTGTCGCGTACGTCGGCCTGTGCCCGGGCGGTGCCTCCGAGCCCGGTCGAGGCCCCCATCAAGGCGACTGGCTTGGCATCGAGAACCGATTGCCGCGCGGGGCGCGATGCCCAGTCGATCGCGTTCTTCAGTAGGCCGGACGTCCCGTGGTTGTACTCGGGCGTCGCGATCAGTAGG